>NZ_JRMW01000018.1:0-39281 GCF_000758765.1 Anaerococcus lactolyticus S7-1-13 | reverse complement strand
TTTTATGACTTTTTTCCTTTTCTTACAAGTTTTTATCTTACCGACATTCAATACTATAACATCTGTTTTTTGCTTTGTCAAATATTTTTTCAATTTTTTCATTGCTAAGATTAGCTCGCTTTTTATTTACTATTTTTCTTCTATATTATGTGCTTATTTTTTACTTTATTTTTTATAATGTTTATCATTTTTTCTTTTTCATGGGTATAAGTATAGAAGGAGGTAAGTATGAATTCTGAACAATTAAAAAGGATGCAAAATGATAAGGGTTTTATAGCTGCCCTTGATCAGAGTGGTGGTTCTACTCCAAAGGCATTGGAGCTTTATGGGGTTATGAAGGACTCTTACAGTAATGATGAAGAGATGTTTAATCTTGTTCATGAGATGAGAAAAAGAATTATTTGTGACAAGGCCTTCAATAAGGATAGGATTTTGGCTGCTATTTTGTTTAAGGTCACTATGAATTCTAAGATTGATGGTAAATATACTGCTGATTATCTTTGGGAAGATAAGGGTGTTGTGCCTATTCTTAAGGTTGATGAGGGTTTGGCTGAGAGGTCTAATGGCGTTTGCCTTATGAAACCTATGGCCCATCTTGATGAGCTTTTAGAAAATGCGAAAGACCGTCATATTTTTGGTACCAAGATGCGCTCTGTTATTTATGAATATAACGAAGAGGCCATCAAGGAAGTTGTTGACCAACAATTTGACTATGCGATGAAGATTTTCGGCGCTGGTTTTGTACCAATTATCGAGCCTGAGGTTGATATCCACGCTAAAGATAAGGCTAAAATCGAAGATATCTTAAGCATTTATATGGTTGAGGCGCTTAAGGATATACCTGATGATTATAAGTTTATCTTTAAACTCACCCTTCCAGAAGAGGCTGGTCACTACGATGTTCTCCTTGATTATCCTCAAACTGTAAGAATCGTGGCACTTTCTGGTGGTTATTCTAGGGATGAGGCCAATGAAAAATTAAAGGCTAATAAGAATGTTATTGCGTCTTTCTCTAGAGCCCTTGCCCAAGGACTTAATGTCAATGACACTGACGAAGAATTCACTAATAAACTTGATAAGTCAATTGAGGAAATTTACGAGGCTAGTATCTCTTAAGTTCCTTTGATCTTGCACATAAAAACTCCTAGCTGGATTTTAAGCTAGGAGTTTTTTTATTCTTCTGGTTCATAGTTTACTATGGCAACCATTTTTCCTTCTTTATCTTTTATTTTTCTGATTTTTTTGTCAAAGTCAAGTCTTTTCATCCATATTACCTTCTCGCATCCAAGGCATTTTAATTTGATGTCTGCGCCTAGCCTTTCGATTTGCCAGAGGTTTTCACCACAGGGATGACCCTTTTTGAGGGTGATTATGTCATTTAGCTTGTATTTTTTCATTTTTTAACTCCACTTTATTCGTCCTGATATTTCTCTTTTCCATTTCTTCTTTGACCAAGCTACGGGCAGCTCTTTGGTAGGCCCATTGGTAGCCTTCTTTTGTTGTCGCTGTCATTTTGACAAGGTAGACAACAGGTTCAAAAGATGTGATTTCAAAAAATTTAAATTCTTCGATAATCTTCCCCTTAAAATCATGATCGTGACCAAGTTTACTAGCCACAGTACTTATTATTTCCTTGGCTTCTTTGAGACTTACATCATAGGGTAGGGAAAAAGTCACCTGAGCAAGGTTATAGCCCCTATTAAAATTCTGAACGTTTTTTATTTGCGAATTTGGGATAATGTGAACAGATCCATTAAAATCTCTAATCAAAGTTGTCCTCAAACTTAATTTCTCAACTGTGCCTTCGCAACCTGCTGCTATTACCCAATCTCCGACCCTTATCCTGTCGTCAATTACAATAAAAATTCCCATGATAAAATCTTGGATAATAGTTTGAGATCCAAAGGCGATTGCGATACCACCTATCCCTGCTGTTGCAATTAAGGAAGATGTGTTTATGCCTACAGAATCCAAGATGATATTGGTCACTATAAAAATAATAGAAAATTTAATTATAGAATACAAAAGTTTGCTGATAGTCTCAACTTTGGCAGTGTTGCCGACTTTTGAAGTTTGATTTTTATTTAAGACCTTATTTAAACCCTTTTTGGCAAGTCTAATTAGGATGAAGCCTATAAGAATTGCAAGGCCAATAGTTATGAGTCTTGAAATTAGTACATTTTTAATAATGCCCCTCATCATTTGGTTTTTATTAAGGTCTTTCAATACTTGGTTTTCTAAATTTTCCATTTATTCTCCAATCTTTCCTATAATTTTTTTGGCAAGACCCTCGTGAAAGTCGCTTGCAAGATGGATTCCATCAAGGTAGTGCCCAGCAACAGTGTCTGCGTCTATATAGGATAGTCCCATCGTTTTGATTTTTTCCTTTAGACTTGCAATTTTCGCATTTATCTCCCCATAAATAGGGTAATACTCATCTTCTTCAAGGAAGGGTGGGATTACAAGAAGAATTTGTCCTGCCTTAGCTAGGTCCACTATACTTTTTAGGTTTTTAAAAACCAAATCTACAGAATAGCCGACCATAAAATCATTGGTGCCTCCAAAGATAATTAAGAGGTCGGCTGGGTCTGCCGTTAAAATATAACCTTCATATCTATCTAACATCTCTTCTGTTGTAGATCCATTTACACCAAGATTTACAACATCAAAACCCGCCTTTGATAAAAAGCGGGTATATGATTTATTTTCGACGAGATATCCTTCAGTGAAGGAATCTCCCAAACATATTATTTTCACTATTTGACCTTTTTAAGAGCTAGGGCTGTCCTACATGGGATATAAATTTTGATTCCATCGTAGTCAGTGCCTGGCAATCTTTCTGTATAATAAGATACTCCATGACTAATCCTGTCAAAGCCACCAAACCTTGCTTCGTCAGTATCCATCACTACCTTAAATTCCCCAATATCATGAATTGGTAGGTGGAAGGATTCGTAGGAATTTGTTGGGTGGAAATTGAAAAGATATACGATATCCTTATTCCTAAAGGCTATGATTTTTCTATCATTATCTAGCCAGAGCCTGTAGGTGTCATTACCTAACTGGTGGTTTTGCTTGGCAAAGGCAAGCATAGCCTGGTCAAAGTCTGCCAAAAATTTGTATTTCAAATACTCTGCATCTCTTAGGGACCACTGACGACGAGCGTAGTGGTAGGAATAACCGTTGCCTTCTCTTGGGAAGTCAATCCACTCTGGGTGACCAAATTCATTGCCCATAAAGTTTAAATACCCGTCAGCACCTTCTGAAATTGTAATCCACCTAATCATCTTGTGGAGGGCTATGGCACGATCTATCTCAAAATTATGAATATCAGTCGCCATAGAGTCATACATCTCAGCATCAGCCAGCTGGAAGATAGTTGTTTTTGAACCAACTAGGGCCTGGTCATGGCTTTCAACATAACCAATTCTCTTTTCGTTTGGCCTGTGAGTTGTAAGCTCATACCACATATTCGAAAGATTCCAATCGTGGTCATCTCTCTTTAGGGTCCTCTCCCAGAAATCTGGCATACCCATAGCAAGCCTGTAATCAAAGCCAATTCCACCCTGGCTAACAGGTAGGCACATGCCAGGCATACCTGACATATCTTCTGCTATGGTAATAGCGTTTGGTTTTACTTCTCTGATTAGTTCATTTGCCATTTGCAAATAATTTAGGGCATCTATGTCTGTATTCATAGAAAAATATTTTGCATAAGAGTCGAAGGCTTCGCCACGTCCGTGGTTTTTATAAATCATAGATGTGACTCCATCAAATCTGAAGCCATCAAAGTGGAATTCTTCTAGCCAATATTTCACATTTGAAAGCAGGAAGTGAACAACTCCACCCTTGTGGTAGTCAAAAAGTTTAGAATCCCAATCTGGGTGGTTGCCCTCATCTCCAGCGTGGAAAAATTGGTAGTCTGTTCCGTCAAATTCATTAATACCTTCGGCTGTATTTTTTACCGAATGTGAATGGACTAGGTCCATTATCACATTTAGTCCCATCTCATGGGCTGTATTTATAAGGCTTTTAAGGTCCTTGCTCTCCCCGTACCAAGAAGATGGAGCAAAGAAATTTGCCACTTGGTAACCAAAGGAAGCGTAGTAAGGATGTTCGGCTATAGCCATCAATTGAACTGTATTGTAGCCACCAGCCTTAATCCTTGGGAGGATATATTTTTCAAATTCTTTATAGGACGAAACCTTGCCTTCTTCACCTGCCATGCCTATGTGGGCTTCGTAGATTAGAAGGTCTTTGTTATTTATTTTAAATTTCTTATCAGTCCACTCAAAATCTTTGCGTGGATTCTCTAAAATTGCTGCAAAATCAAGGTCTTCATTTCTTTCTACCCTGCGGGCAAAAATAGGAATTCTTTCCTTGATTTCACCATTTGCGTCAACAAGAACTTTTAGCCTAGACTTGTGAGGGATAGTCCTAACCCCCTTAACAAAAATTTCCCAGTCTTCACCGTTAATTTTTCTTAGAGGGTGGGAGTGCTTATCCCAATTATTAAAGTCGCCTATAAGGTAGAGTCCATTTGCATTTGGGGCCCATTCCCTATATATCCAGCCTCCATCAACCTTGTGAAAACCGTAATAATTATGAGCGTTGGCAAATTCTTTAAGTGATTTACCACCAGCTAAAAAATTCTTTTTTTGTTCTTCTAGCCTATCCATTCTTAGATTTATATCATTTTCATAGTCACTTAAGTAAGGGTCTATATCTAATATTTCCCACCTTGCCATTGCTGCCTCCTGTATTTCTATTCTTTCTTACTTTCTATAACCTTTTGGGTGATTTCTCTTGGAACTTCTTCATATCTTACAAAATCCATTGAGAAAGTTCCCCTAGCTGATGTTTGGCTTCTAAGGTCGATGGCATAGGTTAGAACTTCTGCAAGTGGAGCTTCAGCCTTGATTACTTGGCTACCATCTTCCTGTGGTTCCATACCTAAAATCCTGCCACGTCTCTTGTTCATATCACCCATAACATCGCCCATGTTTTCGTCTGGAACATTGATTTCTAGACTCATAACAGGTTCTAGTAAAATTGGGTCTGCTTCTTCAATGCCCTTCTTGAAGGCAATTCTTGCAGCTGTTTTGAAGGCTTGTTCATTAGAATCAACTGGGTGGTAAGAACCATCGTAAAGGGTTGCCTTAATACCTGTAACCTTGTAACCTGCAAGTGGTCCTTCTGCTAGGGATTCTTCTAGTCCCTTTTCTACTGCTGGGAAGTAATTCTTTGGCACAGCGCCACCAAATACTTCTTCATCAAAAACAAAGTCTTCTTCGCTTGGTTCAAACCTGATAAATACGTCACCATATTGGCCAGCACCACCAGATTGTTTTTTATGTCTACCTTGAACATCTGACTTGCCCTTGATTGTTTCTCTGTAAGGTATCTTGTATTCGATAATTTCTGTATTTACAGAATAGTTGTCTTTTAACTTATCCATCAAAACTTCAAGCTGAACATTGCCAAGACCTGATAGAACTTGTTGGCTTGTTTCTCTGTTCATCTCGTTTGCAAAAGTTGGGTCTTCTTCATTTAGTTTTTGAAGAGCCTCTGAAATCTTATCCTCATCAGCACGGCTAACAGCCTTGATTGCATAGAATAAAACTGGTTTTGGATAAGAAATCTTCTTATACTCAATTTTATTTTCCTTAGTGCAAAGAGTATCGCCTGTTTGGGTCTTATCAAGCTTAGCAAAGGCAGCTATATCCCCTGCCACAACCTTGTCAGCCTTGATTTGCTCATTGCCCCTTAGGAAGAAGAGTGAAGAAATTTTTTCTTCAGCATCCTTTGTAGCATTAAATAATTTATCATCTTTAGAAATAGAACCACTAACTACCTTGAAAATTGAAATTTTGCCAAGGAATGGATCTGCTAGAGTTTTGAAAACTACAGCTGAGAATGGCGCATCTTCCTTAGTTTCGAAAGCCTTATAACCATCAGCAACCCTAAAACCAATATTTGCAGATTCGTCATCTATTGATGGCATATACTTACAAATTACATCTAGAAGTGAAGTTAGACCAATCATCTTTTCGGTTGAACCTGCGATTAGTGGTACAACCTTGCCTTCAAGGATGGCTTTAGATAAACCTTCTCTAATCTCTGCTTCGCTAAATTCTTCGCCTTCAAAGAATTTTTCCATAAGGGCATCATCAGATTCAGCAACAGCTTCTATAACTTTATTATAAACTTCTTCCACTTCTGCCATTCTGATTTCTGGGATTTCTAGCTCTTTCTTTTCGTTATTTTCATAAGAATAAGCCTTTTTATCCATAACGTCGATGATACCTTCAAAGTTATCACCTTCGCCAAGCATTAGAGTAAGTGGGGTAACCTTTTTACCAAACTCAATATGCAAATCAGAAACAACCTTATTAAAATTAGCGTTTTCCTTATCTAGTTTGTTAACAAAAATAATTGATGGGAGGTTGATTTTTTGGGTATATTTCCAATATTTTTCTGTACCTACTTCGATTCCCTTTTCACCGTCTATAACAAAAAGCGCACTCTCAGCAGCCCTCAAAGACTGAAGAACTTCGCCTTCAAAGTCAAAAAATCCTGGAGAATCTATGAAATTTAATTTAAAATCGTTATACTCTATTGGAATTATTGAAGTTTGGAGAGAGATATGTCTTTTCTTCTCTTGTTTTTCGTAGTCAGAAACAGTATTTCCATTTTCTATCCTACCTTTTTTATCTATAACTCCGGTCTTAAATAAAAGGGCTTCAGTAAGTGATGTTTTACCTGCACCCGAATGCCCTACCAAGGCTAAATTCCTAATATTAGATGTCTTATAATTTTTCATAATATATCTCCTTCTGGACTTTATCTATTGTTAATAAAATGTCCATTTTTATATTTATAATAATATTATATAATATTTCGCATAAAATTTCTACCTTTTCAAGAAAATGTTTTCACTTGTGCGCAAAATAAAACTCCCAAAGCGCTTGGGCTCGGGAGTCTACTTTTTAAATTTATTTTTCACATAGTCCCACACAGTCAAGGACCTCCTGAGTTTCTCATCCGGTAGGTACTTGTTTAGGGCTCTTAGGATAGCCTTGTTGTCAGAGCTATTAAAGATAAAGTCGCCGTCTTTCTTGGTATGGATAGCAAATCGTGTAATCTTTTTCTTAAAAATTACTGATGCTGTTACCATTTTTATTTCTGTGTAAGGTATTTGAATAAAATCTCTCACATTTCTCTCGTTGTAGTATTCTAGGGCCTTATTACCTACTAGGATGTCACCATGACTGGTGAGGCCTCCTAAGTAATTTGCCTTTGTTTGGTAGTCGATCTTGGTGTTTTGACTTTCTACCATACTACATAATGTGGAAATATTTCGCAACTATACCTATAGCAAAAAGAGCTAGGATAATTGTGATTGGTGATACGTTTTTCTTTAAAAGCTTACAAATACCAAGGGTTAGGAGTAATGGAACTAGACCTGGTATTAGTGAGTCTAAGTTTTGTTGAAGTGTGGTTACCTTAACTTGGTCAAGGGCTGTTGGTCCTATAGCTGAAAATTGTTTTAGAGCTTGTTGGATACCTTCAGCGCCTGCTGGTAGGGCTGCCCAATCAATATAAGAACCTGGTTGTTGGGTTACTTTTGCAACATCTAGGGCAAATTTAATTGATACCCATCTTTGTACTAGGGCACCGATTATGAACATACCAAGGATGGATGCCATAAGGGTAATCCTACCTAAGAGTCCACCTGAAAGGTCTTTGGTGATTTGGTTTCCTGCCTTGTAGCCCATTTCTTGGGTCTTCCACTCAAATATCATCCTGATTGCATTCCATGCAATGAAGAAAATAAGTGGACCAACAAGAGAACCTGTTAGGGCCATAGATGCACCGAGAGCACCTAGGATTGGTCTAAGAGTAAACCAGAATACTGGGTCACCTACACCTGCTAGAGGTCCCATCATACCAACTTTTACACCTTGGATAGCTGCATCGTCGATTGCAGTACCGTTGGCTTTTTCTTCTTCCATAGCAAGGGTCACACCCATAACTGGGCTAGAAACGTAAGGGTGGGTGTTGTAAAACTCTAAGTGTCTCTTAAGAGCTTCTACTTGGTCTTCTTTTTTTGTATATAATTCTTTGATAGCTGGGATCATAGAGAAAGCCCAACCACCATTTTGCATTCTTTCGTAGTTCCAAGAACCTTGAAGGAATTGGTGACGCCACCAAACTTTTTTGCGGGTAGCATCTGAAAGAACTACTTTTTTATTATTTAATGTATCTGTCATAGCTTCTCCTTAATAATCATTGATTATATCGCCGAGTGGGTCGCCTGAACCAGCATTTCCACCTGGATTAGATGTAGCAAGGCTCTTTAGGGTCATATAAATCATTGCAAGAACAACACCTATAACACCAAGAGCTATTAGGGTTAGGTTTGGAATGGCTGCAATAACAAAACCTAGGGCAAAGAATGGCCAAGTTTCTTTTGTGCTCATCATGTTAATAACCATTGCATAACCTACTGCTGCTACCATACCACCACCTACTGCCATACCACCTGTAAGCCATTCTGGCATCCTGTTAAGTTGTTCTGTTACAACTGCTGGTGGGATGAAGCAAAGAGCTATGGCAGGAACTAAGATACGCACACCTTGCATAGCAACTGCTAGCCATGATAAGGCTTCAATCTTGCCAAAGTTAGCATCTTCAGCTGCTGCATCCATGCCGTGAACAATCGGAATAGCAAAAGTTCTAGCAAGCATGGTCAAGAATAAACCTGCTACAGAAAGTGGGATTGCAAGAGTAATAGATGTGTTAATTGCATCTGTAGCATTGGCGCTACCACCTTCTAGTGCTAAAACCATGATGATAGCTGAAGCTACTGATGCCAAAGCAGCATCTGGAGCTACTGCCGCACCTACGTTTGCCCAACCAAGGGCAATCATTTGAAGTGAACCGCCAAGTATAATTCCTTCCTTAAGATGACCTGTTACAAGACCGATTAGGGTACAAGCAACAACTGGTTGGTGGAATTGGAACTGATCCAAAATACCTTCACAACCTGCAAGGAAAGCTACTATGCCGATTAAAACTATATTAATAAAATTCATAATCTCTCCTATATATTTAATTCAGATTTCGCTTTTTGAAGAAGGCTATCTAGGTCCTCAGCCCTGTCAGCTGGCACCTTCCTAACATCAAACTTAATGCCCTTAGCCTTTAATTTCTCAAGGGTTTTAACATCGTCAGTACCCATAGCAAGGGCGTTTGTCACAACAACCTTTCCCTTAGAATGGGCCATAGATCCGAGGTTGACTTCAGAAATTTCTCCGCCGCCTTCAACGTATTCTAGAACGTCTTGTGGGGTTTCAAATAAAAGAAGCGCCTTGGTTAGACCAAAACGAGGGTCCTTGTCAATTTCAATCATCTTCTTGATTGGAATAACGTGAACCTTAACTCCTGGAGGAGCAGCCTCCATAATCATTGATTTACGAAGCTCATCGTGGGCAACCTTATCTGATACAACAATAATCCTGTCGGGACCAACTGTCTTTGTCCAAGTAGTTGCAACTTGGCCATGAAGAAGCCTTGTATCAACTCTAGCTAGGCCAATTTTAATCTTGCCATCTCCAAGAACAGTTCCCTCCGGAATGCTGCCTCCAACATTTTTACCCTTATCCTTTGAGGTCGCTGGCACTTCCAAAACTGGATTAACATCGTCAGGTTTGCCCTTAATGCCTTCCTTAGCACTCTTGATAATAACCTTAGCAATAGCGTGAGAAGAACTTTCGGTGAATCTTTCAGATAAAGCTTCGATTACCATAGGAAGGTTAAGACCAGCAACAATAGCCCACTTATCTTCATGTCCGTCAAAAACAGCTGAAGATTGGTTAAAAGGTGTGCCGCCCCAAAGGTCACATAAAAATAGGATTTCTTCTGCATCGACTTTAGCAATAGCAGCTTCTAGGTTTGCCCTAAATTCATCTGGACCCATGGAAGGCTTAAGAACAACTGCTTCAAACTTATCTTGAGCGCCAAAAATCATTTGAGCTGACTCTTTGATCCCCTCAGCAAAAGCCCCATGGCTTGCAAGGATGATTCCTACCATAACATCTCTCCTTTCTTTATTTCCTGGAATAACTCCAGATATTTTACTTTTTTTGCATTCCCGGAATGCAGCACGATTTTTTTTGCATTCCTATGCTAGTTTGATTTGTTTTTATACAATATAAAATTATTTTTAAAATCCAAGATTTTGCATTTTTTACTAAAATATTAGATAACCTTTTTTTATTATTTAAAATGTCCGAATTATTTAAAACGCTTATTTTATTTACTATTTTTCTTCGGAACTTTATATTTTAGATAATTATTTTCCTATTCTGAATATCTTCGTAAATGGGGAAACCCTAGGGACAACTTGCCCAAGCGGCCTAGAGCGTCGCACGTTCCCCAACCTGCCTCCCCATGCCCCTCTCGGCTACCCCCTCCGGGCGACCGAAAACCCGTTTGCTTCGCAAAGTCGCTTTGAGGTTCTTTTTGCTTCTTTTTCCAATTAATAATTACAATAAATTTTCCTTTGAAACTTTTTTAAAAATTAATTTCAGCTTTTTTCTTAGATTTCTTTATTCAATTTTATCTTGTTTTTATTACAAATCAGTGCTTTCATTATATCATATTAGCACAAAAAACAGAAACCTTTTGTGTTATTTTTTTCACTAGCCTTGATTTTGTTTTTTTAATTCTCAGTATCTGCTGGGAAAAATATTCCTGCTTCTATTCTCGCTTGGTTTAGGGTTTCGGCTGTGTTTAGGGTGATTTCTTTTAGTTTTTCTACCCTTTCCATGTCCCTTTCTCTTATAATTTTTTCAAACTCAACAAATTCGTAGAAAAGTCTGGATTTATCTTCATTTTCGTTGTAAGTTTGGTAGTCGCCATGGGTTTTTTTAATCCTATATGATCCTATAGTGCTTACAGTGTCTGGAATTTCTATGGTTCCTTCTTCCCCTTGGATTGTGTTTAAAAATCCTGCCGCACTATCCTTAGCGCCTATACAAACTGCCTTGAAATCGTCGTATTCCAATACGCATACACCTGATGTATCAATTGACTTTTCGATGTTTGGAAAATACCTCACATCTTTTGGTTTCCCAAATAAATTTATGACATAGTCAATGTTATAAATATTGAGATCCATTAGAGCGCCACCTGCATTTTCCAAAGAAAAAACTGGTGCTAGGTCGCCTTGTTTAAAACGATCATACCTGGATGAATATTGGGAGTAGTTGAAGGATACAATTTTAATTTTTCCAAGCTTTTTAATCTCCTCTTTGATCTTAACTGCGTTTGGGATAAAGCGATTTGATATGGCTTCTAGGACGATTTTTCCCTTGGCTTCTGCTTTTTTGAAAATCTTAAGCGCCTGGTTTACATTGGCTGTAAAAGGCTTTTCGCAGATAATGTCCTTATCAGCATCAAGGGCCTTATCCATGACTTCGTAGTGAAGATTATTTGGAAGGGCC
Source organism: Anaerococcus lactolyticus S7-1-13 (assembly GCF_000758765.1). NCBI lineage: Bacteria > Bacillati > Bacillota > Tissierellia > Tissierellales > Peptoniphilaceae > Anaerococcus > Anaerococcus lactolyticus. The sequence goes on along the minus strand of NZ_JRMW01000018.1, from coordinate 27,771 downwards.
ACATAAACTACTTCGACTTCTGGATTTGCAAGTAATTTTTCATAATTGGTGTAGTAAGATTTTATCCCATACTTTTCTGACAGGTCCTTAAGCTTATCCTCGCTCCTTGGAGTAGCTGCAATAGCGATGACTTCAATGTTTGATACATCCTTTATAAATCCTAATACTTCTTGGGCTATCATACCAGCCCCTATTATTCCTAATTTCATTTTTCTTCCTTTCTATATAATTTATTATTACCCATTTTCTTCCAATTACACCTAGGGCTAAAAATTGCCCAGCTTAAGAGTATAGTTACCTTAACGACAATAAACAAAGGATGAACTATGAATAAAAATTACGAATTAATCAAAAGTGAAAATTTCCCTGCTATAGGGATTGAAGCCTTCCACTATAGACATATAAAAACAAGAGCGAATATTGTTTTTGCCAAAAAGGACGATGCCAACAAGACCTTTGGTATTAGTTTTAAAACTCCTCCAACAAATTCAAAGGGCATGGCTCACATCATGGAGCACTCCGTCCTTAATGGATCAGAAAAATTTCCATCCAAGGACCCTTTTATGGCCATGGATTCTTCAAGTTTGCAAACTTTTTTAAATGCCATGACCTATCCAGACAAGACTGTTTTCCCTGTTTCTAGTGAAAATGACAAGGACTTTAAAAACCTCGTTGACGTCTACACTGACGCTGTTTTTGCACCCCTTGTTATAGAAAAAAAGGAAATCTTAGACCAGGAAGGTTGGCACTACGACCTTGATGGCGATAAGGTTGTGGGAGTTTCTGGCGTTGTATATAACGAGATGAAGGGGGCCCTTTCAGATCCAGAAAGCCTTATAGATAATGATATAAATTCATATTTGTACAAAAATTCACCTTACCAATACGAATCTGGTGGCGACCCACGCGTCATTAAAGATTTAACCTATGATGAATTTAGAGAATTTTATAAAAACCACTACCATCCTTCAAATGCCTATATTTATTTTTATGGAAACATAGATGACATTGATACCTACCTGGCGAAATTAGACGAGGACTATCTATCCAAGTACGACTACAAAGACCTAAACCTAGCCATAGAAGTAAAAGAAAATATTTATGAAAACCCAATTGAGTCTACCTATCCAGCAAGTGAGGAAAAATCTGGCGAGGATTATATGACCTATGCCATGCTTAGCCACTCTGCTCTTGATATCAAGGAAACACTCACAGCTGCCATCCTAGTAAATGCCCTTTTCAACATGGATTCATCAAAAATCAGAACTGAAATCCAAGAAAAACTTGCACCAGAATATTTTTATGCGAGAAATGCCTACGGAAACAGGTCTGCCCTTATAATCCAGGCCCAAAAAACTGACGCAAGCAAAAAGAATGACTTTGTAGAAATAATCGAAAGAGGCCTTAGAAATGCTAGCGAGGGTATCAACAAGGAAGCCCTCAAATCAGCCTTTTCTCTCTTCGATTTTGGTCAAAGGGAAAATCTCAATTCTGTAAATGCCGGCCTAAACTACTACCTATCCATGTCCTTTGATGCTGATCCTTTTGAAGTTTTTAGGTTGGTTGATTATTTAAAAGAATTAAAATCCCTAATCGACACTACCTATTACGAGGACTTTATAAAGAAATTTTACCTAGATAATCCAACTAAACTTGTCCATATTTCAAGACCATCAGTAGATTATAATAAAAATCAAGAGGAAGATTTCCAAAAACACCTGGATATAATCAACAAAGAAATGACTCCAGAAAAACTCGCCCAAATCAAAGAAGATTTGGCAAGGCTAAAGGCCTACCAGGACAGTGAAGATAGCGAAGAAATAAAGGCGATGATTCCAAAACTTGATATAGAAGACGTGCCAACACAGACCAGACCAGTGCCAAGAGAGGTAGAAACCGACAACTTTGAATACGTCTTTAACGACCTTGCCACAGCAGGCTTAACCTACACAGATATGTATTTTAATGTGGGCCACCTAAGTCTTGATGACTTCAAATACGCCCAACTTCTCGGCGAACTTCTAGGTTCCATTGACACAAAAACTATGAAATATACAGAAATTGACGACCTAATCTGGCAAAGGCTCGGCTCACTTAATTTCTCAATTATGACCTTCAAAAAAGGACCAGAAGAAATCGACAGGACCTTTAAGGTATCTTTCAAAACCCTTCCTGCCTACACCAAGGAAGCAACAAAGATTGTAAAAGATTTCATCTCAAATTCCCTATTTGCAAACCAGGCAAGGATTCTTGAGCTTTTGAGGATAAGAAAGGCTGTCTTTGAGTCAAAAATGTATGATACTGGCCACATGATAGCCATCAACAGGGCCAACGCTCACATCGACAAGCACGCCTTTATCCAAGAAAACCTCTCAGGCATAGCCTACTATGATTTCATCAAGGAAAATATCGCCCTTGCCGAAAATAATTTCAAAGAGCTAAGGGTGCGACTTGAAAATGTTTATAAAAGGATTTTCACCAAGGATCTTTCAATCAATATCACAAGCGAAAAAGCAAACTATGACTTGATGAAAGCAGCGATAAATTCAGAATTTAATAGCCTTGGCGATAGGGAAAATGATGGGGAATTTGCTTTTGAAAGCAGGCCAAGAAAAGAAGCCATAATGACTGATGCCAATGTAAACTACGTTTCAAAATCGGCTAACTTCTACGATTTTGAAGGTGGTTACAAGGGCAAGTTCCTCCTATCTGGCTCAATCATGTCAAACCCTTACCTCTATTCCCTAATCAGAGCCCAGGGTGGTGCCTACGGGGCAGGCATGTTTATATCAAGGTCTATGCTCCTTGCAACCTATTCCTACAGGGACCCAAATATTTCTTCAACTATCGATGCCTTCAATAGTCTTGGAGATATAGCCAAAGACCTTGAAATGACTGATAGGGACTTTGAAAACCAAAAAATTTCTTCTATGGGTTCGATTCTAAGACCAAGAAGTCCAAAGCAAATGGGCGATGCCGACTACTCCTACTTTAGGATTCCTTCTGCAAAAAAAGAAGACGACATCCTAGCTGAAATCAAGTCTGCTAGCCTTGATGACATAAAATCCCTTAGCGAATCTTTTAAAAAGGCCATGGAACTTGATAACTTGGTTGTTTTTGGTGCAAGAGCTGACATAGAAAAAAATAAAGACCTCTTCGATGAAATTAAGGATTTAAAAAATAGCTAATTTAAAGATAATTAATTTTCACATTAAGAATTTTAAAATTTTTTATCCTATAGTATAATTTAAGCAAGAGGAAAATCACCTTTTGCAAGGAGATAAGATGAAGAAAAAAGATAAATTTAGTCAAAAAGATGCTTTTAACATCAATTTTGACTTTGACGATATAGATTTTGAATCTATCGGGGAAACTATAAAAAATTCTGTAAATAAGGCTGTATCAAGCTTTTCCAAGGGATATAAGAAAAATTTACCAGCAGCAAAAAATCCTGATATTTGCGAGCAAAAACCTAAGGAAAAATCCAAGTCAAGCCTCTTAAAAATCGGGGCCTTCATTGTAGGATCGACCCTTTTTGCCATTGGTATGGACACAATTGAAAATTGGGGCCTTGGAGCAAAAATGATCGGCCTCCTATGTCTAGGAGGTGCTGTAGCCGCGCCAGTCCTCATGTGGAAGCTATCTAGCCACTACAAAAGGCTTGCCATAAATTATTCCAGATATAGGCGTGAGCTTGGAAACTCAACCATTATCTCAATAAGAGACTTGGCCAGTGCAGTTTCCCAAACCGAGGAAGAAACCATCAAAGATTTGCTTTATTTTATGAAGCAAAACTATTTCAAACAGGCAAGGATTGTTGAAAATGACTCGATTTTCATCCTCGACATCCCAACCTTCAAGCTTTACAAGGAAAACCTCGGCAGAGTGCCTTCCTACGAAAAAGACCAAATAGGACCTACAGATGACTTTGATACCCAAAAAGCTTCCGATATTCTTACTAATTGCGGAAAAATCCTAATGGATATGGAAGAAAAGGCTAAGAAGATTTCTTCACCTAGCTTTAGGTCTAACCTGGCTCCACTTTTTGAAAACATCAAGGATATCCTAAGTATTTTAGAAAAATACCCGGACAAGGCCCTTGCCCTAAACAAATTCAACGATTTTTACATGCCAACCTCATCCAAACTCGTTGAATCCTACCAAGAATTTGAAGCGTTAGAAACCACTGATGCCAAGATTTTGAAGTCTATGGCAGAAATCGAAAGTTCCATCAAAACCATTACCGAGGCCTTTGACAAAATAAAAGTCGACCTCATATCTGACAGAGCCATGGACATAAAGACTGATATTGACACAATTAACCTTGTTTTAAAACAAGAAGGACTAGTGGAAGGAGACTTTAAAGACTATGAGTGATATTGAATTAAAACTAGATGGTATCGAAGAAAACGACGAAAAACTCGACCAAATCCTAAAAGCAGAGCCAGAAAAAATCGAAAATAAAATCGTCTTTACAGAAGCTGAGGAAAAGATGATAGACGAATTTTCCAAAAAAATCGACCTAGACAACACCAACATCATCCTCCAATACGGGTCAGGTGCCCAAAAGAAGATTTCAACCTTCTCCGAAAAAACCCTAGACGCTGTAAAAGACAAGGACCTAGGCCAAATAGGCAAGCTCCTTGATACAGTAGTTATGGACATCAAAACCATGGACGATGAAGAAGAGAGCAAGGGACCCCTTGGCTTTTTCAAAAAGGCTGGCAGGAAAATTGAAAACCTCAAAGTCAGATACCAGTCCACCGAAAAAAACATCAATGAAGTCGCCAGAGCCCTAGAGAACCACCAAATCACCCTCATGAAAGACATCTCCATGTTAGATCAAATGTACGACTTAAACGAGGAATATTACAAGGAAATCTCCATGTATATCGAGGCAGGCAAGAGAAAATTAGATGACCTCTACAAAAATGACCTACCTGACCTAGAAAGAGCTGCAGCAGAGTCAAACCTTCCCCTCGACGCCCAAAAAGTCAACGACCTAAAGGCCCAGGCCAACCGTTTTGAGAAAAAACTCCACGATCTTGACCTAACAAGGATGGTTTCAATTCAGATGGCCCCACAAATAAGGATGGTCCAATCATCAAATTCCATTATGGCAGAAAAAATCCAGACAACCATAGTCACAACCATCCCACTTTGGAAAAACCAAATGGTCCTAGCCCTCGGCATGCACCACACCGACCAAGCCATCAGGACCCAACAAATGGTCACCGACCTAACCAATGATCTCTTAAAGAAAAACGCTGACACCCTAAAGCAAAACACAATAGAAACTGCCAAGGCAACAGAACGTGGCATAGTCGATGTGGAAACCATCAAACACACCAACGATGCCTTGATATCAACTATTGAAGAAGTAAGAAATATCCAAATCGAAGGTGCCAAAAACCGACAAAAAGCCCAAGCCGAAATCAGAAACCTAGAAGAAGAACTAAAAAAGAACCTAACCAGGAGAAACTAGGGTATAATATAAGTGAGAATGTTTATCAAATAATAAATAATAACTAACTTTAAAGTAAGGCTTTTTTAAAATTTGAGACCCCCTTGAACTAAAAACCGTGTAAGTAAAAAGCTTGCCAAAGGCAAGCCACCCTTTTTTGCCCTCCGCTAAGGAGCCGGCTGCGGGGTGTAACGGGGAGGGGGTTTAAGGGGGAGCCCGATGAGGGACCATCCGGAAGGTCCCTTGGGGCTCCCCCTTTGAACGAAGCAAAATTGTTTATAGTCATAATTTTTTATGTAATGCAATTACAAGGTATTAAGATTTAATAATAATTTATTTTGAATAAAGGGGGACAATTAATTATGCACGACTTTAAACCAGGCGAAAAAATCGAATTCAAGTTCGATTGCCAAATGCTAATCGCAAGAACTGACACAGACTTAGACGAAGACGAAATCTTCGACTATATTTCAGACAACCTAGAAGGTGACAGCCTTCTTGCAGTTGGAGATGAAGATTTAATCAAAATCCACTTCCACTCCAACAAACCATGGGAAGTCCTAGAATACGCAGCAAGCCTCGGCGACATCCACGACATAATCGTAGAAAACATGCAAAGGCAAGCCGACGGTCTTCAAGGCTAAAACCAAAAAGAGAGCTCGTGAAAGCTCTCTTTTTTATTTCTATTCTAGACTAGGTTCAAATTTTTTATTCACACATCCATGATTTTATAATAAATACCCCAGACTTATCAATTATTATCTTTAACCATAATAATCCTTTGAAATCAAAGAACAACTCAAACCTCCATCACGAACGCAGTGAGAGATCTCCATCGTTCTCTACATCAAGGGTTCCGTAGTTGCATCGTTATTATCTTAATCCTTCATAATTAACCATAAAAAACCCGATGCATGCGAGAACCCAATTCAGCAAGAACTATAGAGACCTCTCGTCGCCTTGCTCCTCGAGGTGGGAGTCTGTAATTCGTACTTTACGGCGGGATTTGTTATTCTGACTTTCTTACAAAGTTTAATGCTACTTATTATATAAAAAAGTTAATCCTCATCCCTAATTCATGAGACTACTCAGAAATCTTGGTCTGTCTCAAAATGACGCAATACACTTGATTTTACCACATGAAGGCCTTGCAATCATAGTCTGCTACTTCGCTTAGGCCCAGTTTCTTATAAAAACTTTTTGTCTTTTCTGTGTCGTCTGTCAAGAGGATAAATTGACGGATTTGCTTATTTTCTTGCATGATTTCTTTTAATAAGTAACTACCAAAGCACTGGCCCTGGTAGGCTTTTAAAATCAATAGGTCTTGGAGGTAGCAAATTGTGGCCCCATCGCCTATTGTCCTTGCAAGTCCGATTAATTTTTCCCCGTCCCATAGGGTCCACACTTTTAGGGAATTTTCTATTGCCTTCATCAAAAGATCTGGCTCATCTGTGTAGGAAGTCCATCCTGCGTCTTCATAAAGAGCCAAGACTTGGTCTCTTTCTGGTATTATTCCAACTTTTATTTCCATTTTCCTATCCTCCTAGCCCACATATTTACCATTATCCATCACAAAAGGTGGGCAGGTAGCTGGATCAGTATAATCTTTGAATTTTTCTTTTAAGTAATCGTAACAAGCCTTTTTTTCTGGGAATTTGATAGCTTGGTAAGGTTCTTCAAAGGAGATTTTTTCTACAAAAAGATATCCCCCTTCGATTTTTACAAGCACACCAATGTGGCCGATAAACAAATAGTTTCCATCCAAATTATCATGGATTACCACAGAAATCAAATCTGCCTTGGCAGGAAAAGACCAATATGCCAAGTAGTCTTCCATCACCTTGCCCTGCTTTATTGGCTCCTTAGAAGCATCCGTAGGCACCCTTGAGAAAAATTTCTTGAAAGCCTCTTCATTGTCCCTATCAAAAATCTTGCCTTCCTTGATTTTTTCCTCATCCATAAAGAGAATTTCATCATCAGCTGCACCTGATTTTCGCTCCTTCATATTGTCTATAGCAAGCAAGAAAGCATTAATCCTGCAATTAGTATCTGGAAATTTTTTCTCTGCCTTTTGCCTATTTTCAATCAAAACTCCAGAATCATAGCTAGGCTTTAAGTCCTCTTTGAAGTCCCCGATTAGGTTTTTTTCGCCAACGCTTTGATTGTAATCCTTAACCATAGCTAAAAACTTGTCAACATTCGCCGCTGCCATATCATTGTCAGCACCAAGGTTTTCTTTCAAAACCCCTTCCACAAATTTAAAACTGTCTTCATTCGCCATATTAGATAGACTTGCAGTTTTTATTTCAGTTTTCGCTTTGTTATCAGCTTTATCTGGCATATCTTTCTTGCCACAACCTGCAAAAACAGCGCCAAATATTATTAAACTTAGTAATATTTTTTTCATAATCCCTCCTTGAGGAATAAATTTTTTCAATTAGCATTTATATAATCGATTTTATTTTATCTCAATTCACTCACTTATGCCAATTTCTAGAGGGCTTCGCCCAAGTAAAACTTATGAAAACTCGTGCGACTATTATTAAAAATCACTTGCCATTTTTAAAAAATTGCCAGGGGTTAGAAAAGATTTTTATATTGATTTTGCAGGAAAAATAAATATAATGAATACAGTATAAGTAAATGAAAATTAAAGGATGATTTATGAATAAATTTAAGAAAACACTCGCAACAGCCCTTGCATGTGCCCTCACCTTTGGCATTGGAACTAAGGCTTTTGCGGATGAAGGAGTGAGAGGCCCATCGCTTTTTGAAATTTTGACAGGCGATACCGGTGGCTCCAAGATAGAAGAAACAAAAAAAGCTAGCAAAGAGTCTAGAGAAGAAGTCAATGATTATGAAAAAGATCCTAGCTACCAAGAAGAATTCAAGGCTCGCTACGACCTTTACATGAAAATTCTCGAAGCCAAGGTAATCGAAAAGGTTGACGAAAAGGGCTATATTGATATTTTAAATAAGAAAGCTGCAAGCAAGGAAGACCTTGAAAAAGTCACAGAAGACCTTACAAAAAAAATCAATGACTCAGGCGAAAAAGTCACCCTAGATGTTGATATTGACACAGTCAAGGAAGAAGTAAAAGACTACATACTTTATGGCAAGCTTTTGTTCCTAAACACACTTGATAAGTCAGACATCAAAAACCTCTACCTATTCTATGAGGCAAATGTCAATTCCTACAGCCTAACAAAGGCAGATGAAAATGGCAAAAAACCTTTCAAGCCTGTCCTCGAAGAAATCTACAAATACATCCTAGAAATTGACGAAAAAGTCAAGGAAAAAATTGATATAAGCGAAGAAGATAAGAAAAAAACTTCCGACCTCTTTGACAAACTAGAAAAAACCATCAAGGAAAATTCCGAAAAAATCCTAAGCCACCAAGCAACCAAACTTGTAAAAACATCATTTTTGACCAGTGGCAACAAGGAACCTGTCAAAAACCAAAATTCTGCCTTCTACAAATCAACAAGGCCAGGCATCAAAGAAGCCTACGAAAATCTAGAACCCAATCAAAGGGACTTCCTTGATCAGATAAACACAAACAACGACGACTATATATCAGACGAAGAAATCAAGGCCAACGGCCAATACACCCTTCCACTAGAAGACACAAACTTCATCAAACCATTCTATGGCAATGCTGAAGAAATAAAAAAATCAGTCGAACTAAGTACCACCCAGGTCCAAGGGCAAACCCCACAAACCACACCACCAACCACCACCCCACAAAATCCGGCAACTAGCCTACCAGAAACAGTGACCCTCTCCAAGGGCGACAACCAACTAGGCGCAGGAGATGAAAAATCAAAAGACGTCCCAACCACAGTAACCAAACCAGCCAGCCAAGTAAAAACCGGTATAAGAGGCGTAGGCTACTTGGGAATCGTCCTAGTATTAGCAATCATAGCCTTTGTGGTGTTAGGAAAGAAAAAAGAAAAATAAAGTCAAAAGGACCCACAAGGGTCCCTTTTTGCTTTACAAAATTCAAAAGTTTCTAATTGCCCACGATAAAATACTCAAGTATAGTGATAAAAAAATAATAAGGAGGACGTATGAAAAAGAAAATACTAGTAATCCTTGCCCTATGCTTGGTTTTCACAGCTTGTAAGGCTGATAAGGACCAAAATAAAGAAACTGAAAATAAACCAGTCCAAGAGGTCCAAAGCCAAGAAAAAGAAGAAGGCAAAGATAAAAAAGAAGACAAAGATAAAAAAGAAGGCAAAGATAAAAAAGAAGGCAAAGATAAAAAAGAAGCTGAAATAGATAAGGAGAAAGAAAAAACCGACGAAGAAAAACTCTCAAAAGACGAAAAAAATTCAGACTCAAAAATATTCTCCATGCTAGAAGACAAGGAATTTGTCGCCTACATCACCGACAGAAGCGATTTTATCTACTTCTACAAAGACGGAACATTTGATGGATGCACCTACTCTGGCGGACCCGAAAAAGTAGCCTGTCTATACACTGGCCGTTTTGGCAAGCCTAGGAAATTAGACGACAAATCCTATAGCCTCACTCTCGAAGAAATAAAATACCAAACCCCAACAAAGGGTAATATTGAAGGCAGCAAAACTAATGACGTATACTACCCATCCATATATTTTGACGAGTCCATGAAAGGCCAAGAATACATTGTCTACCTACCAGGTACAAACCTACACGACCTTGAACAAGTAGGTGTATCCCACGAACTTGGCTATGATGAAAATGTAAAAAATGGGGTAATAAATATGTACACAATAGCCAAAAATCCTGTGAAATCCCTAGATTATCCGGGAGAAGTAATCTTCATGGAAGAAGAAACCAACCGAAAATATTGGTGTGCCAAACCAGAATTAAAGAAAGAAGACCCAGAAAACAACTGTTTCCAAAAACTACTATTCGGAGACAAACCAAACCCTTATAAGGGAAAATTATAATAAAAAGGACCCACCAGGGTCCTTTTTTCTTGGCAAAAATTATCCAAAAATTTTCCAAAATGGCCTTTGAAAATAAAAACCAAATCAAAATCAAATTTAAAATTCGCTTATATTAGCAAAAACCAAAGTCAGCTAATCTTTGCTACGCCAACAAGAAAGACAAAAGCAAAATATTTAAAAATAAAAAGGCTGCAAGTCCTAAAGAGAACTCGCAGGCCTTTTTCTATCTGAGCTAAACTTATTTAAAACCATCCAAAACTTGAACCTTCTTATTCTTATCCAGATAATAAAGCTTGCCCTTAAAAACCCTATAACCATAGGCTTCCAAGTCTTTGGCGACAAAGTCTCCAGTCACGAAATTAAGTATATACATCTTGAACAAATAAGGATCCTTTTCAGGGTCAATGTTGGTCTGCAAAAGAGCATTTGGCCCAGCTGAGACAAACTCAGTACCTTCTTCTGTTGGGCAGTTAATGCCGTTAATATAACATTTGCCCTCATCATCAAACTCTATATCAAGAATATCGTAAAAATCATTGCCATCCTTGTCATATTTAACTGATGATAGCCATGTAAAGCCCTCTACATCCTTGACTTTTTCAGGCTCTTGGTCGTAGCCCTTAGTCAAATCAAGCCTATACATTGTTACCAAAAAGTCACCAGGCAAATCAAGTTTATTATAAAGAATTTCCTTGTCAGTAAAACCAATAGACTGCAAAAATTCATTTTCTTTCTTTATCTTAAGAGCCTCGAAAATATTGGTCTTGCCAGTTTTAAGGTCTATCTCACCATAGGCATAAAGATAACCAAATTTATTAAGGTCAGTATCGCCCATAAAATGCCCATAGACCTTATCGCCAACCATAGCAGATGGCAAAAATTCTTGGCCCTCAATCTTGTAAATTTCCTCAAAATCCTTACCATTAATCTTCATAAGAGTGCTAGAATTATCACCATTAATACCAAAGAGAAAAACATCATCAGACAAAGGAACAGGATAGGTATAAGTATCATCGCCAAGTTTCTTCACATCCTTAATGACATTAACAATCTCTCCATCCTTGACAGTAACAAGGTCATGATTAGAAAAGAAAAAATCATCCTCAGTCAAAGAGTCTTGATCTGAAACTTTTTCAACCTCCGCCTCCTTTTTATCCTCATCAGAAGCCTTCTCATCATCCTTAGCCTTATCCTCACTCACCTCGCTAACTTCATTAGCCCCATCATCAGCCTTATCAGCCCCATCACCACAAGCAGAAAGAAAAAAAGCCAAAACCAAAATCCACAAAAACTTCTTCATAAAAACTCCTTAAAAAAATAAAATTGTAATACCCCTGTCCCGCAAAAACAAGGATAAAATCCACACACAAACATTTTCCTATTGTCTTTATTACAGCATAGTTTATTGGGGTGATGCAATGAAAAGTTATGGTAAATATGGAATAACTACAGACATCCCCTCTTTAGAAAACCAATATTAGATAAAAATACAAGCTCTTATAAGAGATAATAGAAAATTATGTAAAATAAAAAGGACCTAATGGTCCCTTTCTATGGGAATATTAGAAACTATCAAATTATTCGTTCCAAAAATGATACATTGGATATTCTTTAAATTTATTTCGCTCATCATTTGACATCTTATTAAAAAATCTCTCTGCTTGTCTTTGTTGACCTAATAATAGGTAAGCACCAACCATGTATTGTTTGTTATCAGAATTATTTTCTAAAATCTCATACAATTCATCTTCCTCTTCATCAGTTAAATCTCTTTGCCTCTTATAAACTTGAAGAAGATTCATAGTTTTAATTTCATCTTCTAGCTCATCATCAGGTGCTTCTTTTATCCATAAAGCAAAATTATTACAGGCCTCTAATATTTTCACTTTTCTTTTTCTTTCCGCAATATCAGCCGCCGCTAGTAACTCTAATAGAAAATCATTTGCAATTGAAAATGTTATACTATTATGCTTAACCTTCTTAAAATCTAAAACTATCTTATCGAAATCAATGTTGCTAGCAGTCAAAAAATCATTTTTATTTAATATAACAAATTGTGATACATCAAATGATTCGCTCTTATTGCCATTTTTACAATATGTAGAAGGTAAATATCTATCAAAAAAATTATGAACTTTATATTCATTTTTAGTTTTTGTCTCTTCAAAATATAAATAAAATTTAAGCCCACCTACACAAACATAGGATACAGGACTCTTAAGATTATCAATTCCTTTTATACTTTTATCATATATAAAGGCATCAATTAACATATTTAGATAATTCATATCTTTTTCATCTAAATCATCAAGACATATGTCATCATCGCAACCTAATATATCAAGAACTTTAACGGCATCTTTTGCAAAAGCTAAATTTTGATTTAGTTTTTCAGTATCATAATTTTCATAAAGTATTTTATCTTTATCTATTGCAATTTCTTCATCATTGATTTTAAAATAACCTGCTTCCAACATCTTTAGATTAAAATCAAGATCTTTTGCTAAGATCCTAGCTTTATCAGAAATTTCATAACAAATCTTAAACTTATCTTCCATGTCTTTAAAAATTAATTTTAAGCTTTCTCCAATACATAATGTAATCCCATCAATTTTACGGATTATTCTCATCTTATCGTAATAAGTTTTATTATCTATTGATATATTACAGTCTATATAATTACTTATTGTGTTAACTTTAGGTAAAGCATTAATCGGTATAAGTGTTGAATTGCCCTCTTTTTTAGCATAAAAATATATCTCGTTTTCTAGTAACATTTTATAGGATACTGGTTTTGTGATTGATACAAGAGGAATAATTATTTCCTCAATACTTTTTATTTTACCAATTTCTTCTATCTCTATATAGTCGATTCGCCTAAAACTTGTTTGTCTTTTACAATCATTATGAAAATTTAATAATATATTCTCTTTTTTATTATTATCTAGAGGAAAATTTTTCAACCTAATAGATTTTGTCTTTTGCTCCACTACATTTTCTAATATCCTTTCTAATTTAATTGGTGTTAAAGCATTATAGTATATCTTTTTTTTCATATTATTAGGATTGATATATACCATAAACAAAAAACAACCGCCGTCTGTGAGATAATTTCTTAAGTCCGAAACTTTCATCTTGTATGAAATTTCATTTTTTGATTGTTTGCTTTCTCTTTTGCCCTTCACTTGAACCGTAACTTTACCCAAAATCTTAGATTTATCTCCTTTTTTATCTCCATAAATAATAATAGACCCATCCCAAGATGGCTCCTTATCATTATCAGAAATAGATTGCTCCAAATGATCGGTAATCGTAATACATTCTCTGACTGCATTAACTGATAATGTCTCTATATCTTTATTATTCATTATTACACCTCCTTGGTAATATAGTCCAAATTAAATCAAAACTTTATCTTAATAAAATTGTACCTTTAACGTCTATAAAGGTCAAAGATGGTTAAAGATTTTTCTATTTAACTTTGTTGGCTTAAATGATATAATAATTATTAAGTGAGAATATTATAAAAATAATATTTGTGAATAGATTTGAGGTTATTATGGAACAACCGTTGATTGATTTTTCTTCTTATCCTTTGAAAATTGCTCTAAAGCGTTTGCTTAAGGATAAGTCTACTAAAAAGAATATTATATGGGCGACTAATACCTATGAACATTTTGGAGATAGTTTTAATGATAGGGCTCAGATTAGTGAGGCTGTGTTTGCGCATGGTTTTGCCCTAGAACCTAGGACTAGCAAGTCGGCTGATACCCAGCTTGAACGTACTAGAAAGAAGGCTGAAGTCTACACTCCTAGCTGGGTTGTCAATTTTATGAATAATTATTGTGACCAAGTTTGGTTTGGAAGAAAAGATGTCTTCAATGTCCAAAATGGAGAGACTTGGGAGCCTGTTAGGGATAAGATTACTTTTCCTGAAGGAAAAACCTGGCAGGACTATGTCGATTCTCCTAGGCTTGAAATAGCCTGTGGAGAAGGGCCTTATCTGGTTTCTAGGTATGATGTGGCGACAAGTGACCTTATCAGACACACTATTAATAGGATAGGGATCCTCGATAGGAAGCTTAGGATAGTTAATGAAAATACAACCAACAAGGAATATTGGATAGAATGGGCCATTCGTGCTGTCCAGGCCTCTTATGGTTACGAATACCAGGGCGATAGCCTTTTGATTGCTAGGATAAATGTCCTTTTGACCTTTGTGGACTATTATGAAAAGCGATGGGATGAGGATGTAGATGAAAATATTCTTAAAAAGCTCGCTAACATAATCTCTTGGAATCTCTGGCAGATGGATGGGCTAACAGATACTGTACCCTTTGGCGCACCTGTGGGCGAGCCTGATCAGATGAGTTTTTTGGAAGTAAGTGAAGTAGAAGAAAGCCAACCTGTGGCCTGTAGGATTTTTGATTGGAAGGCCAACAAGTCCCAAACTTTTGCATCAATGAAGGAGAATATATGAAAAAATTTGATTTTGTGGTGGGGAATCCACCTTTTGATGAAGAAACAGAAAATAATGGAAGAAGAAAACCTCTTTATCATTTATTTATGCAAGGTTCATATGAAATTGGAAATACAATAATATTAATTCATCCGTCAAGATTTTTATTTAATGCAGGTCAAACTCCAAAAAATTGGAATAGGGAAATGTTAAATGATAGACACTTTAAGGTCTTAAAATATGAAGAAAATCCAAGAGTATTTTTCCCAATGAATGAAATAAAAGGCGGCGTAGCGATAACTATTAGGGATAAAAACAAAGATTATGAGAAAATAGGAATTTTTACAGGTTCAAATATTGTTGATGCTATTTTAAATAAAGTTACTAGTAAAAAAGAAATTCCATTATCTGATTTCATATCAAAAGGTGTTCCATATAAATTTACAGATGAAATTAAAGAAGATTATCATAATTATGATCAAATGATAAGCAAATCCTTTGATTTAAGAACTAACGTTTTCGACAATTTAAATGATATTATTTTCTTTTCTAATAGTGAAAATATTAATAATCCTATAAAGATATATGGCTTATTCAATCAGAAAAGAGTTAGCATGTACGTAAACTCTAAATATATCAGCAAGCCAAAAAACTTTAATTCTTATAGATTGTTAATTCCAAAAGCTGTTGGTTCAGGAAAATTTGGTGAATCTTTTCCTGATATGATAATAGCTAACCCTAATGAAGGACATACTCAATCTTTTTTATCTATTTATAGCTTTAACAATGAAAAAGAAGTTGAAAACCTTGAAAAATATATCAAAACTAAATTTAGTAGAACTTTATTATCTATATTAAAAGTAACTCAGGATATAACACCTAGTAAATGGAAGTACGTCCCACTCCAAGATTTCACAGAAAATTCCGACATTGACTGGACTAAGTCTATTCCTGAAATCGACCAGCAATTATACAAGAAATATGGATTGAGTCCTGAGGAGATTGACTTTATCGAAGAGAAAGTACAGGAGATGGAATAATGACTGAAGCAAAGATTTCTACTACCAAGGAAGTTATACCTGTCTGCTATGCCTATACTACCCCAGAACTTAGAAAGCATGACGGTTGGACCAAGATAGGTTTTACCGAAAGGGATGCCGATAAAAGGATTAGGGAGCAGGTATACACTTCTGATGTTGATTATAAATTAGAATGGGCAAATAATGCCGTCTATGAAGGTTCTAATGAAACCTTTGGCGATTCAGATTTTCATAAATATTTAATTAATCTTGGTTTTAAGCGAAAGGAAAGTAAGGAGTGGTTTGAAATTGAACCAGACCTTGCTGAGTTTAATTTTTTCAAATTTAGAAAAACCCGTGGTCTTATAGAATCAGACGAAAAGCCAGCTCCTTATAAGCTAAGAAATGAACAGGCAGATGCTGTTTCTATGACAATGAATTATTTCAAATCCCATGATAAGGGTGAATTTCTATGGAATGCCAAGCCACGTTTTGGCAAGACTCTGGCTTGTTATGACCTTTATATGAAGATGGGTTTTGAGAAAATATTGATTGTTACAAACAGACCTGCCATTGCTAATTCTTGGTATGATGATTTTGTTAAATTCATAGGTCCCGCTAGTGGCTATTTCTTTATTAGCCGTGTTGATGCCCTTAAGGATAAGAAGTTTGTCTTGACCAGGGAAGAATATATGGACAAAGTAGACCTTGATAAGACCAAGGGCTTTATAGAATTTGTAAGTCTTCAGGACCTTAAGGGGTCAATCCACTTTGGTGGAGACAAGGTAAAACTTGAGGAAGTCGCCAAGACTAATTGGGATATACTCATCATCGACGAGGCCCACGAGGGTGTGGATACCTACAAGACCGACCAGGCCTTTAACCAAATTACAAGGGCTAATACCCTCCATCTTTCCGGAACACCTTTTAAGGCCCTTGCTAATTTCAAATTTGAAGATGACGCTATCTATAATTGGACCTATGCTGATGAACAAAGGGCAAAAAGGGATTTTATGGGCGAAGATTTAGAGGAAAATCCTTACGCAACCTTGCCAAGACTTAATCTTTTCACCTATCAAATCTCAGATATCATCAGAGATGAGCTTGATGATGGGATAGATCTTGACGGAGAAAATGTAGAATACGCCTTTGACCTTAATGATTTTTTCTCAACAGATGAGAGGGGAGCCTTTATCTATAGTGATGATGTGGACAAGTTCCTAGATGCCTTGACTGATGAAAAGAGAACTAAGTTTCCATTTTCCACACCTGAGCTTAGAGATGAAATAAAACATTCTTTTTGGATATTAAACAGGGTTGATTCTGCCAAGGCTCTTAAAAGAAAGCTTGAATTAAACCCAGTTTTCAAAGAATACAAGATTGTCCTTGCCGCAGGTGATGGCAAAATAGATGATGAAGTAATTACAGAGGAGTCTTTGAACCGTGTAAGAGAAGCTATAAAATATTACGATAAGACCATTACCCTATCTGTTGGCCAACTTACTACAGGCATAACAGTGCCAGAGTGGACTGCAGTCCTCATGCTTGCTAATATGAAGTCACCTTCACTTTACATGCAAGCAGCCTTTAGAGCACAAAATCCTTGCCTATTTTCTAATGCCGGCAAACATTTTAGGAAGAAAAACGCTTATGTTTTCGACTTTGATCCTGCAAGAACCCTAGACATTTTTGAGCAATTTGCCAATGACCTTTCCCCTACTACTAGCGGTGGTGGCGGCGATGATGAGACTAGGAAAAAGCACGTCAGAGAATTACTTAACTTCTTCCCTGTTTATGGTGAGGATGAAAATGGGGTCATGATTGAGCTTGACGCTGAGAAAGTCCTTTCTATTCCAAGAAAGATTAAGGCTGTGGAAGTTGTAAACCGAGGCTTTATGTCAAACTTCCTTTTCGCAAATATTTCTAATATCTTTAGGGCTCCTCAAGCAATCAGAGATGCCTTAAATAAATTAAATTCATACAAGGAAGGCAAAAAAAGACCTATTGAAGTTGATGACGATACAGCTGATGAATTAGACCTTGACGAAAATGGTGAAGTAGATATACCAGAAGAAAAAATCATAGGGAAAGCTCAGGAAGTCTTTGGTAAAAAAATCTATGAAGAAATTGAAGATAGTATAAGCCAGGCTGAGTCTGATCTTATTATCAAAAAGACTCCGCAAAAAACAGAGCTTGAAGATTTTATAGATACTTATAGTAAACCAATAAGTAGTATTATTGTTAATGCTACCAAGGAAGTTTACAAAGAAGATATGACTAGGTCTACAGAAAAGAAAATACAAAAAAATATTGAAGATAAAGTTGATTCTATTGTAAGAAAAGAATATGAAGGCTACGAAATTGAAAAAAACAAAATAGAGCATTATAAAAATGAAGAACTTGCCGCTTCCAAATCATCAAAAGAATCAAGTGAGATTGAGAAAAAATACGATGATTTAAGTAAGGAAAAATACGACGAGTTTAGTAAAAAAGTTCAAGAATCACTTGCTAATTATAATATAATTGAGGATTCTAAAAGTATTGCTATAGCAACCATAGAAACCGACAAGAAAGAAAGAGAAAAGAAGACCGAAGAAGATACAATGAGAGATAAGCTCAGGGGCTTTTCTAGGACTATCCCTTCTTTCCTCATGGCCTATGGAGACGATAAGACTAGACTAGATAATTTTGATAAGATTATACCTAATGATGTTTTCCTTGAAGTGACATCTATAAGTATAGATGAATTTAAGATGCTAAGAGACGGCTATGATTATATGGACGAAGAAACTGGTGAAATGAAACGCTATGAAGGTCATCTTTTCAACGAACGTGTCTTTGATGACTCTGTTAAGGAATTTTTGAGCAAAAAAGTAAAACTTTCCAATTATTTCGACCCAGAAGTAAAAAGGGATATTTTCGATTATATTCCAGCTCAGAAAACCAACCAAATATTTACTCCAAGAAGAGTTGTAAACCAAATGCTAGACCTTCTTGAGAAGGAAAATCCTGGTTGTTTTGATAACAAAGACTTTACCTTTATAGATCCATACATGAAGTCAGGCCTCTATGTGGCAGAAATCGTAAAAAGATTATACAGAAGTGAAAAAATCAAAGAAGCCTTCCCAGATAATAAGGAAAGGCTAAATCATATCTTTGGCAAGCAAGTCTACGGCCTTGCTCCAACAGAAATAATCTATAAAATAGCCTGCAATTTTGTCTTAGGTTTTGCTGATGATATAGAAATTGAAAAACATAATTTGAAGCTCCTAGACTCTCTAGATAGTATTCAAAATGACAAATTTGAAGAAGATTTAGTTGAATTATATCCAGAGTTAAGGGATTAATCAAAAATATGAAAGAGGACTTATGTGGTCCTCTTTTTGCTTTATTTTAGATTAGTTTAGATGAATTTTTATATATTTTACTCTGCTTAGGCAACTTTTAGGGATTTCCTAATAGTTCAACTCTTAAGTATTTCTTAATAGTTCAGTTATTAAGAAATACTTAATAAGTGGATGGGGGCTTCTTCGGTTATTCTGGTCCTGGGTTTATGGGATTCTTCGCTTCGCTCAGAATGAATTTAATGACGACGGTGGTTGTATTTTTCCCCAACAAAAAAATCCCCTCCATCCGTATTCCGGATTTTGGGGTTCAGGTCACTCTCGTGGAACTTCATTTAATTGTTTATCATATTTTCGATTGTTTCTATAGATTGCCTATAGGAAGCACTTTCTATGTCCGGTTTGGTTGGGTCTTCTTCGTTGATTTCACCTGATGGGTCGTAGCCTAGGGTGTTAGTGTAGGTAAAGACAAGCCCTGAGTTTGGTAGGACTGAATTTATTACCCCGAGAGTAATCCCGTCGCCTCCGGTTTGAGTGCCAACTATGGTGGCAAATTCTGTATGTTTGATGAAGGATGCAAAGCCTTCTGCCGCTGAAAATACATTTTCATCTACCAAAAGAAATATTGGCCCTTCGTAGCCATTATCCCTCTTTGTTTCATCAGGATTTATCGTGATTGTATCCTTGATATAGTAGGCAAAGTCCTTTAGATCTTCGGCGTGGTCGAGCCTTATGCCTGTTATGTCAACATTTGAAAGATTTTCCATGTTGAGGGTGTTATCTTGCAAAAGAAGCCTGGTTTTAGCTGAGTCTTTGAAAAACATATGGTTTATGACTTGCTTAGGATTTTTGGTTAATTTTGGCAAGAGGAAACTCTGCCAATATTCCATGTTGCCACCAACATTATTTCTAATATCAATGACTAGCGCCTTGTACATATGTTTATTTCTCAAAAATTCATCTAGAACCTTTTGGTCCTTTTCATTATTCATATCACCCATCTGGGAAATTTTCAAAATCGCAAGGTCCCCATGGTCTTCAAGACTAATATTTGCCTTGCCATCGCCCTTGGACTTTTTTTCCTGCTTTCTTTTGACACTTGCCGATGCACTTTGAGATTGGACACCTTCTAACCCATACCTATTTCTCACTACCTGCCTATTTAGGTTTAAAAATTCATAGTAGATTGATGGTTGGTTCCAATTTTGAGAATAGTATTTCAAGGTCTGATCTACATATGCCGAGTCGGCGATTTTGGCGTGGTAGTTGTGCAAGTCTGCCATGACTTCATTGAGGACTTTTATAAATTCCCCGTCATTTTTGCAAGCTCTCACCTTTTTTAAGTAGGCATCGTGGTTTTTGAGAAAGTCAACTTCGTATTTACGTTTGAGAACTCCAAAAAAAGGATAAGATTCCTTTAATTCCTTAAATAGGTATTCAAAGTCGCCAACCATCTCCGCATTTGTAAGTTTTTTTGGATTTTCAAAGCTTGCTAGCTGAAGGTGGGGTGGCTCTTTGAGGTCCTTATACCATTTTAAATATTCATCAACACTAAAATCGGTAATATTTTCTGGATAAAAAACCCCTGTATGAGTGTCCATAGTCTTGCCAGTATTTTCCTTGGCAAGTTTTTTTCTTTCAAGATAGGCCATTCTTCTTTTGACGCAAGAAGTTGAGATAAGCATAAGAGCGACAAAGAATGTAGCTAGTAAGTATTTCCTAAGCCTTCTCATTGAAGTCTCTCCTCATTGCAAAGTCCCTCTTAAATATGTCAAAGATAATGGCAATATTGCCCAAAGGATTGACTAGGGAATAGATTACTAAAAGTCCTGTCAAGACAAAGAGCCTTCTGTCCTCATAGCGTTTGATTACTGTTGGTTTTTTCCTCACACTAATACTACTTATCCCAATAATGATGGCCAAAAATCCAAAGATTTTTTCGAGGATTTCCTTATAATAGAAGCCAAAACCAATAATACCTATGCCAACCAAAATCCAAATAATGGATGAGGCGAGGTTGATTTTATTATATTTTTTTAAGTCTGTGATTTTTTTCCTTTTTCTCATATCATAGGTCCAAATTTGGATAAACTTTCATAAAGGTGGTGTCACGCACGCCATCCTTGTAGTCTAGGTAGCCTGCCATGGCAATCATTGCTGCGTTGTCTGTGCAAAGGATGAGGTCTGGGTAGTAAAACTTGATGTCTCTTTTCGCTAGTTCTTCTTCCATCCTCGCCCTAAGCCTTGAATTGGCTGCAACACCACCAGATATAGCGAATTGTTTGTAGCCAGTTTCCTCTAGGAGCATGAGAGATTTTTCAACTAGGACATCTACCACTGCATCCTGAAAAGATGCCGCTAGGTCTGCCTTATTTATCTCTTCTCCCTTTTGTTCCTCGTTGTGGGCATAGTTTAAAACTGCTGTTTTAAGGCCCGAAAAAGAAAAATCGTAGGAACCTTTTTCAAGCATGACCCTTGGAAAATCAATAGCTTTTGGATTTCCTTTCTTGGCAAGCTTATCGATTTTTGGACCACCTGGGTAGCCGAGTCCGATTTTCCTTGCGACCTTGTCGAAAGATTCGCCAGCAGCATCGTCCCTGGTCGAACCCACAACTTCTATATCATTATAGTCCTCCACCTTACACAAATATGTATGGCCTCCTGATACAACTAGGCAGACAAAGGGTGGTTTTAAGTCCTTATTTGAAAGATAGTTTGCACAAATGTGGCCCTTCATGTGGTTGGCACCCACAAGGGGAAGGCCAGTTGCAAGAGCTAGAGCCTTGGCAGCAGATATTCCTACCAAAAGTGAACCAATAAGACCTGGCCCCTTGGTTACAGTTATCAAATCTAAATCAGCATAGGTGATATTTGCCTCTTCCAAAGCTTTATCTATCAAAGGATTTATGGCTTCGAGGTGTTTTCTTGATGCGATTTCTGGCACCACACCACCAAAAAGAGCGTGGATGTCGATTTGACTTGATATTAAATTTGTTAAAACTTCTCTTTCGTTTTTCAAAATTGCCACAGAAGAATCATCGCAAGATGTCTCTATAGCAAGGGTATAAAAATCTTTCATAAAAGAGTCCTTATCATATTATAGGCGTCTTCGCCTGTTTTTTGATAGTAGTTTTTCCTTGTAGACTGGATGTTGAAACCATATTTTTGATAGAGGTTTACTGCAGCTTCATTTCTTGTTGAGGCTTCAAGCCAGATTTCTTTGGCTCCATTATCCTTCGCAACTTGTATCAAATGCTCCAAAAGCTCTGATCCAATTCCCTGGCCCCTGTAGTCCTTATCAATTGCTATAGTGAATATTTCAACCAAGTCTGATATGCAGGAAATTATGTAAAAACCAATAACCTTCCCGTCTTTTTCGTAGACAAAATGTTTGAGGAAGGAGTTTTCTTCAAATTCTTTTAGAAGTCTTTTTTTGCTCCAGGGTTCAAAAAACGATTCATTCTCAATCTGATAGACCCTGTCAGCGTCTTCAAGATTCATTTTTCTAATCATTTCTTTTTAAACTCCCTTTCTGCTTGGCTTTTTCTAAGATAGTTTGGGCTGATTTCATATAGAGGCCTCGCCTCTAAGCCTTCTTCTTGGGCAAGCCTTATAAGGTTTTTGCCTATACAGTTATTAAGGTTGATTGGTGCCTTAAAGGCCCTTTCAAACTTATCAAAATACTTATCATTTAAAAGACCAATCATTTCTATCTCAAGGCCTTTTTCGTTTACAATTTTTGCCAAATCGTCAATTTCATAAAGATTTTCTGGTATGATTTCCTCTAAATTTTGATCATATAATCCAGCATAGACCCTGGTTGCTCTCGCATCAATTAGGGCAAGCTTCACTCTTTGGGAAATTGATCCTGCTGCCATAGCTTTTAGGGTTGAGATAGTAAGAAGGTCTTTTTTTTCGACCTGGGCTAGGGTTTTGGCAATAGTCATGCCTATCCTAAGACCCGTAAAAGAGCCAGGCCCGTCAGCGATTACAAATTTATCAACGTCTGCCACCTTCATACCCAAGAGGTCTAGAAGATTTTCTATCATTGGCACCAGACTTTCTGAATGAGTCTTTGACTGGTTGACATTAAAGTCGCCTATAATTTCCTTATCATCTGCCACAGTCACAGTAGATATCATGGTTGATGTATCAATTGCCAAGTAAATCATTTATCTCTTTCGCCCTTTCTGTATCGTTGAGGATTGTTATTTCTCTAGTAGATGGCCCAAGCTTGTCTATCCTTATATTTATCATATCATCCGGCAAATAACCCTCGCCATTTTCTGCCCATTCTAGGAAAGTAATGGCAGATTCGGGATAAAAATAGGTCTCAAAGTCAATATCCAAGAGGTCATCAGGACTTTCAAACCTGTATAAGTCCAAGTGGTAGATACGTATATCTCCATCATAGATGTTGACTATGGCAAAGGTTGGCGAAGATGAATCGTATATATTAAAAAACCTTGCTAGAGAGTTTACAAGGGTGGTTTTGCCTGCACCCATGTCGCCAATTAAGTTTATAACATCGCCCTCTTTTAGGAGGGGCGCTAAGCTATATGCAAATTTTTCTAAATCATTTAAGTTTTCTATTACCATAAAAAGCCTTTCGTTCTAAATATTATACCACTTTTTTCATTAATAATTGTTTTTTTCACATTTTCATGCAAATTCAAAAAGCACCCAGGAGTAGGTGCTTTTCGTTAAACAGAATATTTTGTTGGATAATAATGTAAGATTACTTATTTTAGTTTCAAAATTGGAGAGACCCTCTTGTAGATTAGGTCTGTGACAAAGGCTGCTGCAGTACCCTTAACAATATTAAATGGAACTATTGAAAATAGCATAAGGCTAACATAAGACCTTACTAATGGGTTGCCTGGTACTTGGCCTGCAAAAGCGTTTAGGTCGACGCCCATTGCCTTACCATAGGCTGGGAATACTACAAAAGCATTTGAAAGTGTAGCTATAGCTGTCATTGCTATTACTCCACAGAATAGGGCAAAGATTGCAGTTTTCTTTGTCTTTTTATTTTTATAAATAGAAGCTGCTACAAAAACGAAGCTTGCACCAACTATAAAGTTTGATAATTCACCAACACCAACTGTTTGTGTCTTTGTTAGGTTGAGGATATTTTTAACTAATTGAATAGCAACTCCTGCCCAAGGTCCCATGGCAAAACCACCAACAAGGGCTGGCACGTCTGCGAGGTCCACTCTCATAAAAGGTGGGGCTATTGGAATTGGCACTTGGAAAAACATCAAAATAAAGGCAAGTGCTGATAAAATACCGATTTTAACTACGTTGTTCAATGAAATAGATTTTGTTTTGTTCATAATACCTCCCTTTGGGCAATAAAAAATGCCCACAAATCAGGGCACGAAAAAAGCTATAATATCTTCTTCCATCCAGACTATACTGTCGGTTTTGGAATTTCACCAAATCGGTCCTAGGACTCGCAGACTATAACTGCCGGTTAAGGAATTGCACCTTTCCCTGAAGAAGCAATGTCATTGCATTGCTAATATCTATTTAATTTCTGTTTATATTATATGAAAACTTTTGCTTTTTGTCAAATTTATTTTCTGGTCAAAGATTCAAGTGCCCACCTATATCCCTTGGCTGTGATGGTGTCGATAGGCTCTAGGTCTGCCTTCTTAAATTCAACTCTAATCTTTCTAATATGTTCTCTAACAGATCTTGGTGTTGTCGCTAGGTTTCTTTTTCCCATTTCCTCGACAATGTCTTCCTTGGATAAGATTTTTGCCATGTTGTGGATTAAAATTGAACAAATTTCAAGCTCTGACCTTGTAAGATCAAGAATCTTATTGCCCACTTTAAAGATACCATTCGCCTCATCTAGGGTGCATGCTCCAAGGTCTATCACTTCAGACTTGGATAACTCCTCCACCTTATTGAAAATATCATCAATAAATTCCTCACGTGTGTAAGAATGGATAACGAAATCCTTATCATCAAGCTCCTGCTCATAAGGATTTTTCTGATATCTTTCTGTTAGGTAGATAACAGGAATATTCATTTTTTGCTTTATGTACTGGATAAATTGAAGGCACCTATTATGAGTCATGTCCACAAGAATCAAGTCATAGATGCTACAATCCTTAAACAAAAGCTCGTCCATAGATTCAATTTTCTCAACAACAACCTCATTTTTATCAAAATGAGAATTTATTAAACTGGAAACTCCATTTTCATTTTCAATTGATGCTATTCTCATCTCTTCCTCTTTTCATATCACTGTATTAATTATCATATTACCTTAGTAAAATAAAGTCAATGATTTTTTTCGATTTTTTGTAATTATATTTATAAATAAATGAATCCAGATTAAGTTAAAGATTTAAATAGTTCATTTGCTATTTTTTTATAGATTAAGTCCGGCTATTCCTGTCCTTATCAAAAATTTTTTATGTAAATTTTTTTAAAAAAATAGATAAATTTTTGTTTGCTTATCTATAACTTATCTAGTGACAATTTATCCTAACAAAATTTTGAAAACCTGTCAAGAAAAATCTAAAAGACCTTGCAAGTATTATGCAAGGCCCTCAATTTTCTATATTATAGGTAATATTTTTTGATTACATTAAGCTCATCATCAAGTTCGTAAACAAGTGGTTGACCAGTTGGGATCTCTAAGTCCATGATGTCATCATCAGAAATCTTTTCAAGGTGTTTTGCTAGGGCTCTTAGGCTGTTGCCGTGAGCTGCTACAAGCACTGTTTCGCCTTCAAGAAGTTCTGGAGCGATTGAGTCAAAATAATATGGTAGCACTCTTTCAAGAGTAACTTTTAAGTTTTCAGCTCCTGGAATAACATCTTTTGGAAGGTGGGCAAACATTGGTAAATGTGCTTGTTTTTCCTTTTCTTCTTCAGAAATTTCTGGTGGAAGAGTATCATAAGATCTTCTCCAAATATGAACTTGTTCGTCACCATATTTTTCTGCTGTTTCTGCCTTGTTTAGGCCTTGAAGAGCACCGTAGTGTCTTTCGTTAAGTCTATAAGTTTTGCTTTGTGGAACATACATTTGATCAGAATATTCTAGAACAAAGTTACAAGTCTTGATTGCTCTTTTTAGAACAGATGTATGAGCGTGGTCAAATCTAATGCCAGCTTCCTTAATTTTTCTACCAGCTTCTTTGGCTTCTTCTACACCCTTGTCAGAAAGGTCTACATCTACCCAACCTGTAAACTTGTTAGCTAGGTTCCATTCACTTTGTCCATGTCTTACTAATACTAATTTTTTTGTCATTATCTTCTCCTAAGTTTTTCAAAAGCTTCTTTTTCTTCTTGCTTCGCTTTCATCGCTTCGTTCCTATTTTCATCTAGACTATCAATCCAATTTAGGGCTTTGGCTGTGCCTTTAATCACGCATTCCTGTGGATTTTCAGCAATTTTCACCCTAATTTGAAACTTCTCTTCTATCCTATCCTTAAGGCCAATTGTATTTGATGCTCCACCAGTTAAGATTATTTCCCTATCGAAAATATCTGATGCTAGCTCTGGTGGTGTCACTTCAAGAACCTTTTTGATTCCCTCTACAACCTTGTCAATCTCACCCCTAAGGGCATCCTTTAGTTCACTGACTGGTATATAAACCTTGGCTGGAAGAGCGTTGGTCACATTTCTACCCTTAACCTCAAAAGAATCTTCAGGGCCTAGGCTGTCAGCCGCTTCCTTAATAGCTTCTGCAGAAGTATCACCGATTAAAAGTCCATATCGAGACCTGATCATATCTTTAATAATCCTATCAAAGCTCCTACCTGCAGATTCAACTGACCTAGAGGCTATGATTTGTCCCATGGAAATAACTGCTATATCAGAGGTGCCACCACCTACATCCACAACCATAGTTCCCTTAGGATCTGTTATATCAACTCCTGCCCCAAGCGCAGCTGCAAGTGGCTCCTCAATAAGGTAAGTCCTGTGAGCTCCAGCATTTTCAGCAGCCTGGATGACGGCACGCTTCTCGACCTGGGTAGATCTTGCTGGCACACAAATTAAAAGATCAGGCTTAAAAAGAGACTTTTTAACAGACTTATTAAGGAAATAATCAAGCATCCTCTCGGTAGCCTTAAAATCTGCAATAACGCCTTCTCTCATAGGCATAATGCAAGAAACATTGCCACCAGCCCTCCCGATAAGCTTCTTAGCCTCACTACCCACAGCAAGGATTTCATCAGATAGGACATCAATAGCTATGACAGATGGTTCGTTTAAAACTATTCCTTTGTTATTAATAAAAACAAGCACACTTGCTGTACCAAGGTCTATAGCAACCGACCTTCTAAATCTTGACATCTTAATTCCTTTTCTATTATTACTTTTTGTTAGGCACTGAGCCTTATAAGTTTTTGCATTGGGCATTTGACCCTATGATTATATTATATTACTTTTTGTGAATTATTAAACTATTTTATAAAAAATTCGTCCGAGACGAAGCAATCTTTTTTTCGTTAATCCGAGATTAACTGTATCATCTATATTTTCTCAGTCATTTACATGACTGCTCAGTAACTGGGGGAACCCCA
>NZ_JRMW01000017.1:0-13817 GCF_000758765.1 Anaerococcus lactolyticus S7-1-13 | reverse complement strand
GGGGTAACGGAAGGGGTTTTAAAGGGGACCCGATGGGGGAACGTGCGAAACGTTCCCCTGGGGTCCCCTTTTTTCGAAGTTATTATGTTAATAAAAAAATTTACTATAAGATTACATTCACTTTAAAAATGAATAATTAATATTTTTTAAGGTCTTGGACCTTATCCAACCTTTCCCATGAGAACCCATCTTTTTCTTCCCTACCAAAATGGCCGTAGGCTGCAGTTTTTTTGTAGATTGGGCGTCTTAGGTCTAGTTTGTCTATGATGGCGCCTGGTCTAAAGTCGAAGTTTTCTTCTATGATTTGTTTTAATTTTTCATCGTCATATTTGCCTGTGCCAAAGCTGTCAACAAAGATTGCTAGTGGTCTTGCTACTCCTATGGCATAGGATACTCCGATTTCTAATTTCTTAGCAAGTCCTGCTGCTACCATATTTTTTGCAGCGTACCTTGCCATGTAGGCTGCTGACCTGTCTACCTTTGTTGGGTCTTTGCCAGAAAAGGCTCCGCCACCTGCCTTTGAGTAGCCACCGTAGGAGTCTACTATAATTTTCCTGCCTGTAAGGCCAGAATCTCCCTTTGGACCACCGATTACAAATTTGCCGGTTGGGTTTACAAAAATTTTGGTTTTATCGTCAAGTAGTTTTGCTGGTACTACTTTCTTGATGACTTTTTCTATGACATCCTTACGGATTTGATCCATTGGGATACCATCTTTGTGTTGGGTTGAGATTACGATTGAGTCAAGTCTTACTAGAGTATCATCATCGTATTCTACAGTCACAAGACTCTTGCCATCTGGCCTAATGTAGTCGATTATGCCTTCCTTGCGAACTGTGGCGAGTCTTTTTGCCAAATCTTGGGCAAGTTTCACTGACATTGGCAAATATACTTCTGTTTCATCATCTGCATAACCAAAGACCATACCCTGGTCGCCTGCACCGATTTTATCGTAGTCATCATGGCTAGCATCATATTCGCTTGCCTTATCAACTCCCTGGGCAATGTCTGGTGATTGGCTATTGATTGATGTCAAAACTGCCACATTTTCGTAGTCAAAACCAAGACTTGGGTCGCAGTAGCCGATTTCTTTTATAGTGTCTCTTACAATTTCTTCTATTGGTACGTAGGCTTCAGTGGTCATTTCACCTACAACTAAGACAAGACCTGTTGTTGTGATACATTCTGCTGCCACTCTCGCCTTTGGGTCTTGTTTTAAACATTCGTCTAAAATCGCATCTGAGATTTGATCGCAAACCTTGTCTGGATGACCCTCAGTTACTGATTCGCTTGTAATAAATTTACGCATTTATTTCCTCCAAATATACTATAGCTCTTGCTTCTATCCCTTCGCCCCTACCGGTAAAACCTAATTTCTCGCTGGTAGAAGCCTTTACTGACACATTTGCCTGATCGGTTTTTAGGTGAGAAGCAAGTAAGTTTACAATTTCTTCTCTCTTTGGGGCAACTTTTGGCATTTCGCAAATGACAACTGAGTCAAGGTTGCCAATCTTATAGCCCTTTTCAAACATTTTTTCCACCACCCTATCCAAAAGGTCAATCGAATAAATATCCTTGTAGGCAGGGTCTGTATCAGGGAAAAGATTTCCAATATCAGGCAGAGCGAGGGCTCCCAAAATTGCATCCATAATAGCGTGGGTTAGGACGTCTGCATCCGAATGACCCAGGAGTCCTAAATCATAGTCAAATTTTACCCCACCTAAGATTAGGTCCCTATCTTTTACTAATTTATGCACATCATAGCCGATTCCTACTCTCATCTTTCCCCCTTTATAAAAGCCTTGGCAAAGATTATATCTTCTGTAGTTGTCATCTTGATATTAGAGTATTCTCCCTCAACTATCTTTACCGGCTCATCTCTGTCAAAAAATTCAAACAACTGACTGTCGTCAGTGATTTTTGCTTCAGATTCAAAATATTTCTTATAAAGACTTTTTATAAGTCTTGTATCAAAGCCCTGTGGCGTTTGGATGTTGTAGACAAATTCCCTATTTGGAGTGAACTCTACCTCGCCATTTTCATTTGCCACCTTCACCGTATCCTTTGATTTGGTTGCAGAAATCGCTGCCTTGTAGGTTTCCATTTCCTTTAAAACTCTCAAAAAAAGACCCCTAGATGCAAAAGGTCTTACTCCATCGTGGCTTAAAACCAAGTCTGAATCAGGATTTAGGGCAATTAGTCCATTATAAGTTGATTCTTCTCGGCTGGCACCACCTGCGACCATTTTTATTCTAGGATCTCTAAAAAGAGATAAAATCTCAGTCGCAAGGGAGAAGTCCTCCTCCCTTATAACCAAGATTATCTCGTCAAATTCTTCTATACTTGTTACAGTTGTTAGGCTTAATTCTAGGATTTTTTTACTGCCTATTTCTAGATAAGGCTTGTTTATTTCTAAACCCATCCTAGTTCCTGAACCTGCTGCTGTTATTACAGCTGATAAAAATTTTCCTTTATACATCTTCCGCCCTTACAAAAATCATCCTGCCTGCTGAGGTCTGAAGTACTGATGTGACCTTGGCTTTGATGGTCTGATCTATGAGGTCCTGACCGTCTTCAACAACAACCATAGTCCCATCTTCAAGATAGCCCACACCTTGGTTTTTACCCTTACCTTTTTTAATAACTTCTATTTCCATCTTCTCGCCTGGGATTACCACAGGTTTTAAGGAATTGGCAAGGTCATTGATATTAAGGATTGGAATACCCTGAACATCTGCTACCTTGTTTAGGTTATAGTCGTTGGTAAATACCTTGGCCCCAAGATCTAAGGCAAGTTTGAGAAGTTTTGCATCTACTTCTTTGATATCTTTGTAGTCCTTGTTTAGTACTGTAAGCTTGATTTTTTTTGATTCCTTAATCTTATTCATTATATCAAGCCCCCTCCTACCTCTTTCTCTTTTGAGGTCATCAGGAGAATCTGCTATGTGTTGGAGTTCTTCAAGGACGAATTCTGTTACGATTAGTTCCCCTTCTAGGAAGTCTGTATTTATGATATCCAAAATCCTACCGTCAATTATAACTGATGTATCAAGGACCTTAGGACTTGCTGTTAGGTTTGACCTGTCAAAAAATTCTCCGCCATCTTTTTTGATTTCCTTGGACCTAGTCACAAGGGCAAGGAGGTCTTCAGAATTTTTGTAGGCTAGCTTCCATCCTAAATAACCAAAACCAATATATAATAAAATAGATAATAGCACAAAAAATGAATTTCCCATGAATGGTAGGGATAATTTGGTTAGTGGTGTGGATACTAGGGTTGCTATCAAAAATCCTAAGATGATTCCTATAACGCCTATGACCAGGTTGGCAGCAGGTAGTTTGCTTACTCTTTTTTCAAATATCGAAAGGCTCGCTGTGGCACGTTTGGCTATAGGATCTGTTGCAAAATAAAATATTAGTGCAAATAGAGCTGATGAAATGACTTTTGCCCACAGAATTAATTTGCCGCTATTAGGGACAAACCCAAAAGCGGCGTTAACTATTCCGAAGACTACTATGCCAAGAACAGCTCCGATTAGTATAAAAACTAATCTGATTACTCTTTTCATAAAATCTCCTTATATTAATAGACTATAAACCAATTGATTCGTCTATCATTTTCTCTGCTTCTTCTTTTTCTAGAGAACCTGCCATGACAAGCTCACTAGCAAGGATACGCCTTGCCCTATTTAGAAGTTTTTTCTCAGTTGTTGAAAGTCCTTTGTCACTGTCTAGGATAGCTAGATTTCTAACCATTTTTGCTATTTCAAAGATATCGCCAGTCTTTAAAATTTCTTGGTTGTCCCTATATCTCTTGGTCCAATTAGAATTCATTTCAGTTGGCTTATCGTCAAGGATGGCTAGAACTTCTAATCCCTCTTCCTTGCTGATAATAAATCTAATATTAGCATCTTTCATGTTATCCGCAGGAATTGATATGTCCATCTCGCCTATAGGCATTTTTAGGATATAATACTCCCTTTCTTCACCCATAAATTCAATCTTTTCAACTGCATCAATAACCCCTGCACCGTGCATTGGATAAACTATCTTGTCGCCTACTTTAAACATCATAACCTCCTGGGTTTCCTACTTTTATTATACCATAACTTTGAGATTACGCTTATGCTAATCGTTTACTATATCACATTAGAAGTGGTATTTCAATCAATTATGCCAGTTTTCATGTTAATTCTTTTGCCGATTACTTCTATCGTACAGTCAGTAGTCTTGCCTCCAAATTCTCCATCAAGAGACCAAGAAACTTCTTTTTCGGTTTTTATCCTTATTTTTTTGACCTGCCTTTGGATTACCAAATCGCTAGATTCACCAGTTGTTAAGGACTGGATAATCGTATTTAGGTCAACTATGGATTCTGGTTTTTTAACCAGGGTTACTTCAAAAACTCCATCAGTAAGACCGACCTTGTCATCAAAGAGGTTAAAACCTCCTACAGATACAGAATTTGATACCATAAAGTGAATAAATTCGCCTTTGATTAGCTCATCATCAAATTCAATTTCTGCCTTATAAGATTGCATAGATTGGATTGGCAAAAGTTGTTTGATGCCTTCTACGATGTAGGCGGAACGACCCAATATATTTTTTACATCTTGGTCGGTCGAAAAACTAATGTCCGAAAGGGCACCGAAGGCTGCTACATAAACAAAATACTTATCGTCAATTTTGCCTACGTCTATCCTTTTTACCTTGCCCCTAACGGCTGTTTTTGTTGCCTTTTCTATGTCTGATGAAATATTAATTGTCTTTGAAAAATCGTTGGTTGACCCTGTTGGGATATAGGAAATAATTGGATCTATATCTGCCTTAAGGGCACCAGAAACAGCTTCATCAAGAGTTCCGTCCCCACCAGATATTAAAATTTCCTCAAAGTCCTTACCATATTTTTCGACAATTTCCCTGCAATCGCCAGATTTTTGGGTGGCGTAAACTGTAGGAAATATTGACTTTGAAGATAGGTATTCGATTATCCATGACAACTTGTCATTAATGGCCCTTTGGCCGGAGTTTGGATTGTAGATAAATAGTATTTTTTTCATACTTTCAATTCTTTCTTTTCTATTTTATATTTGAGGGTCTTAAATTCGTGTTAAATTTGAATATTTCCTCAAGTTTATGGATTTTGACTGAAAATTTCACCATCAGTCTTATTAAATATTATAAAGCCCCTAGTTTTTTTACCATCAGGGCTTCCCTTTTTTGCGATTTCTATAAGCCTATCATTTTTTTCTAGGTCTTTTATCGGGCAACCTGGCCTATAGAGCAGGTATGAAGCCTCTGGATTTAATCCTAAGGCGAAATCCACATGGTAGTAGATGTCATCATAGGCACCTAGCTTGCTTGTGATTTTAAAATCCTTAAGGCTAAGCTCATAGGTATACTCGTCTATTGCTCCAGTGATTTCAAAAGCTCCTTCAAATTCAGATGAATGGATTTCTTCGCCATGGTAATAAAGCCAAGCTTTGTCTGTTAAGCCATAGTCCTTGCCATCAGAAGCAATTTTACCAAAATAATCTCCCCTAAAAGTACCGTCATTTTCAAAGATGACCTTGGTCTGACCAGTATTTTCGCCATAGGTCCTAGTTAAGGTCTGCCCCTTTAATTTTTCGTAAAACAAATCTTTTATTTGTTTTAAATCAGAAGCTTGCTTGGTTGATTCTTGGTTTTGACTTATATCTTGATGGGGATTTGCTCCAACACAACCTGTTAATG
Organism: Anaerococcus lactolyticus S7-1-13; assembly: GCF_000758765.1. Taxonomy (NCBI): domain Bacteria; kingdom Bacillati; phylum Bacillota; class Tissierellia; order Tissierellales; family Peptoniphilaceae; genus Anaerococcus; species Anaerococcus lactolyticus. Next base: position 8,084 of record NZ_JRMW01000017.1, on the reverse strand, counting down.
CAAGTAAGGCTAAGATTAGTAAGCTTTTAATCATATTTGTATATAAACTCTAAATCCCCTGTCTTTATAATAAGATTCTGGGCTATTATAATATACAAAAACCCTATCAAAACGCCTACCAGCAAAGAGAGCGCCACCTTTTGCCCTGATATCTTCTGGAGTTTTTATCCACGAAGTTGTTTTTGTATCAAAAGTTGCAATTTCAGCAAGGGCGATATATTTATCTTCGCTTAAGAGTTTTATTCCAAATTCTCCGATTTCTTCCTCAACAGAAGATGCTGGAGGATTTTCCTTCCTTGCTTGTCTAGCTTTTTTATCATAGCAAAGGCTTCTTCTACCAGTTGGGCTCTTATCTGCCAAGTCAACATAGACAAGGCCCTTAAAAATTTCCAAATCTACTAGGTCTGGCTCGCCACCCGTTTCTTCCATGGCATAAATTGCATCATATAGGTCGGGATCATTTAAAATAGAAGACTTGACAAAGTCCCACTTGATAGATGGATGTCTGTCCATGTTTTCCTTAAATCTCTTTTCTAGCTTATCAATAAATTCTTTATCGTGATTTTCCACTAGTTTCTCCTTATATTTTCTAGTAAGTGCCTAAGTGCTACACCTGGTGCATAAAAAATCATGCGAGGTCCGGCGTATTTCATTACCTTCTTGATCATCGTCCTATGATTTTTGTCATAGCAATGAATTTTACACGATGAACAAAAGGGCTTGTCATCCCCATGAGGGCAAAGGGCAAGTCTTTTTGCCGCATAGGCTTTAAGACCTGCTCTTTCGTGGTCTTCATCCTTGTGTTTGTCGTAGTAGAGGTCAATCATGAAATCTACTAGACCCAGACTTCTATCAGACTTTTTCATTCATCATCAGCTTCAGCTTCTGCAAGTTTTTTAAGAGCCTCCATATCAGTTGGATTTTCAATTCCAGCTTCCTTTAAAAGGTCCATAATCGCATCAGTTGACTCGTTTAATTCCTTGGCCAAATCTCCCATCTCGTCATCTAGGCTAGGTTTTGGTGTTGGGGCTTTTTGGGGCTCATCAACATAAAAAACCCTGCCTGTTTTTGGGTCAAAACCAACTGTTCCTGCTGTGTTGTCTTTTATATCTATATCATTTCTATCTTTATTATCGTTTTTTGCTTCTAACATAAGTTCTCCTTATATAAATTATACATTTATTTTATCATTTTTTACCTATAAATTAAAGCTTTTACATTTTTATTAAGAAAATCGCCCCAGCTGGGACGACTTTTATTTTAATAATTTTTTGAGATACTTGCCGGTGTAAGATGCTTTGACCTTGGCAATTTCTTCTGGAGTGCCGGTTGCAACTAAGTTTCCGCCCCCGTCACCACCTTCAGGGCCGAGGTCTATTATATAGTCAGAAACCTTAATCACATCAAGGTTATGCTCAATTACTACTACCGTATTGTTTTGATCAACCAGCCTATTTAACACCTCTATAAGCTTGTGGACATCTGCTGTGTGAAGGCCTGTTGTCGGTTCATCTAGGATATAAAGAGTCTGACCTGTAGAAACTTTTGCAAGTTCTGTCGCAAGTTTGACCCTTTGGGCCTCGCCACCAGATAATTCTGTGGAAGGTTGGCCGATTTTGATGTAGCCAAGACCCACATCGTAGAGGGTTTGAAGTTTCCTCACGATAGCTGGATGATTTTCAAAAAATTCTATTCCTTCCTCAACAGTCATATCGAGCACTTCTGAAATATCCTTGCCCTTAAATTTCACATCCAGAGTCTCTCTGTTATACCTCTTGCCATGGCAAACTTCGCAAGGCACGTAAACATCAGGCAAAAACATCATGTCTACCTTGATTGTGCCGTCCCCCTTGCAGGCCTCGCACCTACCACCTTTAACATTGAAGGAAAATCTTCCCTTTTGGAAGCCCTTCATCTTGGCCTGGTTGGTCATGGCAAAAACGTCACGGATGGCATCAAACACCTTGGTATAGGTCGCAGGATTTGACCTTGGTGTCCTACCTATTGGGGACTGGTCGATAGCGATTACCTTATCAACTTGATCAAGGCCCTTAATTTTTTTGTGGGCTCCAGCGTGGATCTTGGACTTGTTTATTTTCCTGGTTGCCATCTTGTATAAAATCTCATTTACAAGCGAAGATTTGCCTGAGCCTGACACGCCTGTCACAGTTGTAAGAGTGCCAAGTGGAAATTTTACATCAATATCCTTAAGGTTGTTTTCTGCTGCACCTATTACTTCTATAAATTTATCAGATTTTCTGCGATTTTTTGGCACTTCAATCTTTTTCCTGCCTGCCAGATAATCCCCAGTTAGGGAATCCTTGCAGGCCATGATGTCTTCTAAAGACCCCTTAGCAACAATTTCACCACCATGGATGCCAGCTCTTGGGCCAATATCAACGATAAAGTCTGCTGCTCTCATGGTATCTTCATCGTGTTCTACGATTATCAGTGTATTTCCAATATCTGTGAGGTTTCGTAGAGATTTTATTAACTTGTCATTATCCCTTTGGTGAAGACCAATCGAAGGCTCATCCAAAACGTAGGATACACCGACAAGACCCGATCCAATCTGGGTAGCTAGCCTGATTCTTTGACTCTCACCACCAGAAAGAGTTGAGGCAGTACGATTTAGGGTCAAATATGAAAGACCAACGTCATTTAAAAACCTAAGCCTTCCCTTAATTTCCTTAATAATTAGCTCTGCGATTTGTGCCTTCATTTCAGAAAGCTTAAGCTTTTCGAAAAACTCAATTGATTTAGCCACAGAAAGGCGAGTTAACTCTGAAATATTTTTGTCTCCGACTTTGATTGACAAAACCTCTGGTTTTAGCCTATCGCCATGGCAAGCTCGGCACTCCTCTTCTCCCATGTATTCTTCAAACTTTTTCTTTTGGGAATCAGAATTGGTCCTCTGATACCTATCCCAGATATTTTGGATGGCACCTTCAAATATTCCCTTGTAGCGTTTTTTGCCCGAAAAATGAGAATCAAAGACAAAAGATAAGTCATAATCAGTTCCATACAAAATATCATTAACCAAACCCTCTGGTGCATCTTCAAGAGGCTCATCATAAGAATAATTGTAATGGTCTGCTATAGCCCTAACCACCTCATAATAATAAGTTCCCTTGGCAGAGCCATTATAAGGATCAACTGCCCCAGCATTTATCGAAAGACTCTTATCAGGCAAAATCAAATCAGGGTCTACCTGGAGGTGAAAACCAAGTCCATTACACTCAGGACACATGCCGATAGGTGCATTAAATGAAAACATATTTGGGGTAATCTCAGGCAGGGAAACGTGGCCTTCAGGGCAGGCGAGCTTTGATGATAAAAGCATCTGATCTCCTCCAATTACATCCACAACCACAAGCCCATCAGCAAGACCGATTACAGTTTCAAGCGAGTCAGCAATCCTCGATTCAATACCCTCTTTCATCTTAATCCTGTCAACAATAACAGAAATATCGTGCTTTTTATTCTTATCAAGGTCTATATCATCCTCGATTTCATACTTTTCTCCGTCGATAATCACACGAACAAAACCGTCTTTTCTAATATTAGCCAAGGCATTCTTGTGTTGGCCCTTCCTACCTCTGATAACTGGGGCTAGAAGTTGGATTTTAGTCCCTTCAGGAAGCTCCATAATTTTATCAACCATCTGGTCAACAGACTGAGCAACAATTGGCTTGCCACAAACCGGGCAAAAAGCCTCCCCAATTCTCGCATACAAAAGCCTGTAATAGTCATAAATTTCAGTAACAGTAGCCACAGTAGAACGTGGGTTCCTGTTAGTAGTCTTTTGGTCAATTGAAATAGAAGGCGATAAACCCTCAATAGAGTCAACATCAGGCTTATCAATCCCACCCAAAAACTGCCTAGCATAGGAAGAAAGACTCTCCACATAACGCCTCTGCCCTTCAGCATAGATGGTATCAAAGGCAAGAGTAGACTTACCAGAGCCTGAAAGCCCAGTAAAAACAATCATCTCATCACGAGGGAGAGTAAGATCTATATTCTTTAAATTGTTAGTCCTTGCTCCTTTTATAATAATATTATTATTTTCTTTCATTACTACTGTTCCTCTCTTATTCAAAATAAGTTATTTTTTTAATTTATATTTTAGTATTACTTGCCATTAAGTAATTATTTTTCTAGTTAATTATTTCCTTGTAATTCTATCTTTAATTAAATTTTAGTCATTAACATGACCCCTCCGTACCAAGGGGGAGCCCAGGGGGACTTTCCGTATGTCCCCCAACCGGCTCCCCCTTAAACCCCCTTCCGCTACCCCCTCCAAACGGCCCCTTGGCGGGGAGCATAAGCAGTAGATTTCCTACGGAAATCTTTTTTAGTAGGGTTTACGTCTTTGTTTTGGTTTTTCTTTTGTCTAACTTTTTAAAATCCCAAGCCTCCTAAAAATTGCAATCTCGTCTGACCTTTGTTTTGCGTTTAAAAATAAGTTCACAGTATTTATTGTTTTGTGTGTTCATATAAAGCTGTCAGTGCAATTTTTTTGACGGATGCTTGGGATTTTAAAATACTTGGTCTTATGTTTTCAAATTAAAATAACAATAGAACTTAGATAAAAAGTAAAACCCACCACCCCTCGCTTCGACCGAAGTGGAGAAGCCTCTAGTCACTTTTATATAATTAATATGGTTTAGGAGTCTAGAAAAAATAAAACTAAAGAGTCAACCCCCGTCTAGCAATGTTTGGCGAATCCAAACGAGCCAAGCAACACTGGAACCTCGAAAAAAATCTCCCTTTTATCGAGTAAAGATTTCTAATCAAGGGTTGCGTTAAGAAAATCGCTTGTTTGAGGCTTTAGCCGAGTTTGCGATTTTTAGCAACCTGAAGATTAGAAATCTGTGTGGATATACGTAAACAATTACGAAGTCATTCCCTCTACTAAAGAGGTTTGCCGTAGGCAAACTTCCCCTTCCGCACTCCGCTTAAGGAGCCGTCTGGGGGTGTAAGGAAAGGGAGGGTTCGGGAGGGAAGCGATGAGGGACCATACGGAAGGTCCCTTAGCGTCCCTCCCGATTACGGAGCAGCCACGTAAATGGCTGAGTTTTTCTATTTTACAAAATAATTCTTATCAAAAAATAGTTTTGAAAAACTTTTTCTAAAAGTTTTCTCTCATTTTCTTTATTTGATCTCTTAATCTTGCTGCTCTTTCAAAGTCAAGTTCTTCTGCTGCCTTATACATTTCGCTTTCCATATTTATTAGGATGGTTGCGATGTCTTCTCTCTTGAATTCTTCGATTTCTTCTTCCTCGGCCTTCTTTGTTATTTGTATTATTTCGCCGATGTTTTTCTTTATTGTTGTTGGAGTTATTCCATGTTTTTTGTTGAAGTCTTCTTGGATTTTTCTCCTACGTTCTGTTTCGTCAATGGCCCTTTGCATAGATCCTGTGATGGTGTCACCGTACATTATTACGTGGCCTTCGGAGTTTCTTGCGGCACGTCCGATTGTCTGAATCAAGCTTGTTTCGCTTCTTAAAAAGCCTTCCTTGTCTGCATCTAGGATGGTGATTAAACTTACTTCCGGTATATCAAGGCCCTCTCTTAGGAGGTTGATTCCAACTAATACGTCAAATTTTCCCAGCCTTAAGTCCCTTATAATTTCAGACCTTTCTATGGTTTTGATGTCGGAGTGTAGGTAGCGTACCTTGATTGATTGTTCCATCAAGTAGTCGGTCAAATCTTCTGCCATTTTCTTGGTCAAGGTTGTGACTAGGACCCTTTCACCCTTTTCTATTGTCTTGTGGACTTCTTCTATGAGGTCGTCGATTTGGTTTGCTGTTGGCCTTACTTCCACAAGTGGGTCTAAAAGTCCTGTTGGTCTTATGATTTGCTCTACAAGCTCTCCATGAGTCTTTTTCATTTCGTATGGGCCAGGAGTTGCCGATACATAGACAGTTTGGTTGATTAATTTTTCAAATTCATCAAATTTTAAGGGTCTATTGTCAAGGGCTGAAGGAAGTCTAAAGCCAAAGTCTACCAAGTTTTGCTTTCTCGACCTATCGCCTTCGTACATGCCACCAACTTGGGGGATGGATACGTGGGATTCGTCAACCATGAGGACAAAGTCTTTTGGAAAATAGTCAATAAGGGTGTAGGGTCTCGAACCCCTTGGTCTTTGGGAAAGGTGGGCAGAATAGTTTTCGATTCCCGAACAAAATCCTATTTCCTTGAGCATTTCAATATCATACTTGGTTCGCTGTTCGATTCTCTGGGCTTCTAGGAGTTTATTTTCGCTTTCAAATTCCTTGATTCTTTCTTCGAGCTCTTTTTCTATGGAAATTATTGCTTTTTCAGTCTTTTCGCTGGTTGTGGCGTAGTGGCTGGCAGGATATATGTAGGCGTGAGTGATTTTTGAAATCACCTTTCCAGTAAGGGGGTCAAATTCTGAAATTTGGTCAATTTCATCGCCAAAAAATTCAATTCTGATGGCTTTTTGGTCAAAACCTGCAGGGTAAATATCTAAAACATCTCCCCTCGCTCTAAAGCTTCCCCTTTCAAATTCCACATCATTACGAACATACTGGACGTCGATTAGCTTTTTCATGACCTCTTCTGGGCTGATTTCTTGGCCAGGACGGAGGGATACAACTAGCTTTTTGTATTCAATCGGGTCACCCAAACCGTAGATGCAAGAAACACTGGCAACGATAATTACATCCCTTCTTTCAAAAAGGGCCATGGTTGCAGAGTGGCGCATCTTGTCGATTTCGTCATTTATGGAAGAGTCCTTGGCTATGTAGGTGTCAGTCGCTGCCACATAGGCCTCTGGCTGGTAATAATCGTAGTAGGAAACAAAGTATTCCACAGCATTGTCCGGAAAAAATTCCTTAAATTCAGTAAATAATTGGTAGGCTAAAGTCTTGTTGTGGGCAAGGACCAAAGTTGGCCTTTGCACATTTTGGATAATATTCGCCATGGTAAAGGTCTTGCCAGAACCAGTCACCCCCCTTAGGATTTGGTGTTTTTTGCCGGCAAGGATGCCCTCACTTAATTTTTTAATCGCCTCAGGCTGGTCGCCCTTTGGTGCGTAGTCTGATTTTAATTTAAATTCCATCTCATCCCTCAATCTATATCTAAAGCTTTCGCATAATTTCCTTATTTATACCCTAGTATTATACTAGAAATTGGCCACTTTTCTATAAAGTAAAGCCTGGCAAAATCAAGTCCTAGTTTACTTTTACAAACTTTCCAATATAGTATTAGTGTACTAGGGGTGCTAACCAATTGGTGGCTGAGATCATACCCTTAACCTGAATCCAGGTAATGCTGGCGGAGGTAAGTTACAAATCCTCTGAGCATTGTGCAAAGGAGGAATTTTTTTTATGAATAATAGTAAATGGTCAACTAAAATGATTGCCGAAGCTGGTGTAATGCTCGCTCTCGCCTTTATTCTAGGTCGTATAAAACTTTTTGAATTGCCTCAAGGTGGTTCTGTAACTGCAGGTCAGATGATTCCACTAATCATCTTTGCCATCAGACACGGAGCCGGCCCTGGCATAGTAGTAGGCGCTGTTTATGGTATCCTTGACATGATGTTTGGTGGATCAATCTACCACCCAGTCCAAGCCATCCTAGACTACCCACTAGCCTACGCTTCACTTGGTCTTGTAGGATTTTTCGCAAAAGATTTTGCCAAAACCCACGAAATCCTACCAGTTATTGAAGGAACATTCTTAGGCGTCTTCGCAAGATTCGTCTGCCACGTCCTAACAGGAGTAATCTTCTTCGGCTCTTACGCCCCAGAAGGCCAAAATGTTTGGTTATATTCAATAATTTATAACGGTACTTTCCTAGGAGTAGAATTTATAATCACAATTATAATCATCTTCCTATTAAAGAATTTAATAACCAAAGACTTGGCAAGATTATAATAAATATAGAAAAACAGGAGTTTTTATGACTCCTGCTTTTTTTCATTTTTATCCAAGATAAATTATTTTTTCACTAGGTGAGTCTATTAATCCAGGATTAACATCTTTTTTTCGTTAATCCGAGATTAACTGTATCATCTATATTTTCTCAGTCATTTACATGACCTCTCCGTATCTGGG
>NZ_JRMW01000016.1:0-37307 GCF_000758765.1 Anaerococcus lactolyticus S7-1-13 | reverse complement strand
AAAAAGACGAGGATGTTTAGTTTCCTCGTCTTTTTTCTATGTTGGGACTTATGCAACAGCCCCTTTGTGAGTTTTACTTTTTTAATATAAACAAATATTCATGAGCTATCAGAAGAAAATTATAATCTACACTTCTTTTTTTCCAAAATCCTGTAGCTCTTGTATTATGTTGTTCTTTGATAATAAGTTCTTTTAATTTAAATCCTTCATCTTCAAAAACTTTTAACACATCAAAGCCCAAATGAATCATATGTTTATTTTTTCTGGTATCACCCATTAATATTGCACAAAACTTATCTTTTTTCAAAACTCTATAAGCTTCAGCTGCTACTTTATTCATTTCTTTTAAAAAATCATTTATTTTTAAAAGTGATAAATCATTTTCAATACCATCTGAATATTTTATTATATCTGCATAAGGTGGGTGCGTACAAACAAGATCAATGCTTTCATCTGTTAGAAAATCTAAGTTCCTAGCATCTCCCTTTAAAAGTTTAACCTTGCCTAAAGGTCTATCAGTCAAATTGAAATCTATCTTTTCTTTACACCTATTTAGAGCTACGTCATTTACATCAAGCCCTATAATATTTCTATTTAACAACTTCGCTTCTACCAAAGTTGTACCTCCGCCAGCAAACTGATCTAAAACCAGATCTCCTTCTTCTGAATATCTTAAAATAATATTTCTAGGTATATATGGCGACCAATTTCCTCGCCATTTTGCGTCATGAGTAGCCCAATTGCCTCTTTGTGGAAATGACCAATGCGTAGTCATTTCTAATTCAAAGTCATCTGGTTCCCATTTTTTTATTTTAGACATCACTTGCCCCTTAGTTTATATTTCTTCTATATTTGTTAAACTACATATCCAACTTAACCAGCCAACTACAGAGCTTGAGCGTCTATCAATAACACGCTCGCTACAAACATTGTATTTTCTCATTTTTTCTTGAATGCTATCCTTTATCGGAATTTTTCCAGTTGAATATAATTCAAAAAATAGTTCACTAAAAATTTTATGTTTAAACATTAATTTAACTAACGCAAGTTGCCTATCCTTATAAGATTTCTTTACAATTATTTTCCCTAATTTTGTAAGTCTTACCTTTTTCAAATTTTTTCCTTCTGCATCAGTATCTTCAGTATCTATATATTTTTCAAAAATTCCTAAATACTTTCCTGCGTTATAATAATAATCAGATTGTCTAGTTTTAAATTCCATTACACCTGCAATTTCTTCAGTAGTTAAATCCTCTTTATATAAAACTTCTAGTAAAGAAATGACTCTTTCAAATGAATCAGCTTGAATGAAAGGTGTAGAATCTTTTGAGTTGGAGATCATATTATCGTCTGTCTCAACTTTAGTAGATTTATATATTTCAAAGATTTCACCTATTGATATTTCTGTGTCTTCTAAGCTATAGTAATTTTCTTTAACTAATTGTATTGAAGAATAATTATTTATATCTGTAAAAACATACTCTTGTAGCCTATATATTTGATTAGAATAGACTGAAAATACTAATCTAATCGGCTTGTTTACTCTTTCACGCCATAATCTATAAGGATAGTATAATTGCCTAATGTGAAAATCATTATTTACAACGTTTTTTGCCTCCATTATGACAACTGAATTTTTATTTTCCATTCCACCGTCTATTTCACATTGTGCTTTATCAACTTCTACTTCCAACGGTCCCCTATTTTTTCTATCAACATTGAATTTAAATTTGCCCGTTCCCATTCTTCCGTTGAATGTGGACACATTGCCATCTTCATTTAAAAATTTATCAAGAATATTAGATAGTAATAAAACATTAATAGCGTTTGATTCAGAAGTTATATTTCTTACATCCACGCTTTCTAATTTAGGAATTTTAACTTTATGCATTTTTGTACTCGTAGTAAAGCTGTTTTTTACACTTTGATATAATTTAAAATCACTTAATATGTAAGATCCTCTAGTGATTGGTAATATATTAATGTTTTTGTCCTTTAAAATTGATGGTAAAGAATCATAACTATCCCACCTAGCCATAAGTCTAGGTTCCCTAAATTCTTTAATCTGACTTGCTTTGATCTTAAAATATCCCTTTTCTTTAACATTCTTTACTATATCGTACTTATTAAATAACTCTTTCCATGCTTCATTAGATTTATCTGTCTTTATCATAATTATTAATTAATACCTCATATATTTGACCACGATTGTCTTTATTAGAATTGATTGTTCTACTTGCTTTTACTCTATTTATATTAAAATCTTTATATAAGTTATCAAAAAAATTATCGTCTTTATTGTAATTTTTAGGATCAGAATTACTTAATAATAAGTGAGCCGATTTTTTGTCCATCTTTTTAAAGTATTCAGCTAATTCAATTTGGTTGTCATCTGTGAAATCACTTTTGTTGTAGGCTGTAAAATTAGATGTCGGTTTAATCGGTCTGTATGGTGGATCAAAATATACAAATGTGTTGGAATCTATAAAATTTTCAGATTCTTTATAATCTCCATGAACTATTTTTACATTTTGTAGTTTTTTATTTACATTAATAAGATTTTCTTTATCTACAATTTTAGGATTTTTATAGGATCCTATAGGTACATTGAAGTCACCACTCATATTTTCCCTATATAAACCATTAAATCCAGTCTTATTCAAGAAAATAAATAATGCTGCTCGTCTTAAATCAGTAGAATTTTTTGCGTGTTTCAGAATGTTAAATTCATCCCTATTTCGATAATAAATAACTTTTCTTTCTTCAAGCGTTAAATCAATGTACTCATTCTGAAATAAATCCAAAATTTCAATCAATCCCTCAACATTATCTCTAATTACCCTATAAGAATTAATTGCTTCTTTATTGATATCGCTTATATAAACTTCTTTCAAATCAAATCTATTTAAAACATCAAATAAGACAGCTCCAGCACCAACAAAGGGTTCGCAATATTTATTAATTTCATTATCAAATGGATAGTATTTTCTTATTTCATCCAATAATTGACTTTTTCCACCTGCCCACTTTAAAAATGGTTTAGCTTCAATATTCTTATCTCCACTCATAGTTGTCCTTCCTGATATCTGTTAACTATAAGTTACTTTACTCTATTACTTATTAAAGATCCCCTTATAATTTTTCCCCAACAAAAAAGCACCCTTTCGAGTGCTTTGTTTTTTATTCTCCAACGTAATCTACTACTACGTATCTTTGTGGTTCGCGGCCTTCGGAGTGGCTTGATACGTTTCTGTGTTTACTTATTTCTTCGTGGGCTAGGCGCCTTTCGTAGGAGTTCATGTATCTTAGGTTCCATGATTTTCCACTTTGGACTACTTTTTGTGCTGTTTCTCTTGCTAGCCTTACGATTTTTTCATCTCTGCGTCTTTTGTAGTTGTTGATGTCTACATTTACTCTTAGGTTGTTGCTTCTTGAGTCTATGGCTTTTCTTATTATAAATTCTATTGAGTCAAGGCAGGCCCCGTTTTTGCCAATTGCAATTCCAGTGTCGCTTTCATCTACCTTGGCATCTAGCTTTATAATTGAGCCTTCAAGATTTCCTATAACGCTTACATTTTCAAAGTGCATAGCTGTTAGGATTTGTTCTAAGAGTTCTTTTGCCTTGTAGTAGCTGTCTATATTTGAACGTTTTTTAGATAGGGTGTAGTCTCTATTTTCAGCTTCTTCGTCTGAATTTTCTTCTTCCATAGTTTCTTTTTCGTCCTTATCTTCAAAAATTTCGTCGGTTTCTTTTTCTATGAAGTCTCCGATTTCATCAAATTTTTCTTTGATGGCATCTCCCAAGTCTTTGGCTTCTTCTTTGATTGGCTCTTCTGTTGGGATTCCTTCTTCTCTTTTGATTTCTTCGCTTCTTTTTTTGACGTCGTAGTCTTTTTCTACTTCTCTTAGGGAGTCCACTTCGATTTCATTTTTCAAATCTTCTAGAACTCTTTCCATGTCTTCATCGTAGGTTATTCTTACTACTGCATCTTTGCCACCGATTAGGCCAAGAAATCCGCCGCTTCCTTCGTCTAGGACTTCGATTGTGACTTCATTTCTTTTTTTACCTATTTCGTCTAGGGCAAGTTGTACTGCTTCTTCTACTGTTTTAGCTGATTTTGTTAAAGATTGTTTCATTTCTCTTCTACCTTTTTGCCTTTCATTGCTAAGTGCATCACTACCATTATTAATAATCTGAATACTGATGATAAGGTGTAGTAGAGTGGAAGTCCTGCTGGTAATTGTCTAAAGGTAAAGAAAAATACTAGGGGTAGGACTAACATCATTGTATTCATACTTCCCATTGCTTGTTGCTGTTGTGGGTTTGTTTTTATTGAGAAAAGTGTTGTTAATAGTTGTGATAGGGATGTTAGAAGTGGAAGGCCAAACCATAATGGATCTGCTTTTAATAGGTCTGGTACCCAGTAGAAGTCTGTTCTTATATGGTTTAATCCTTCTGGGAATACATATTTGCCTGTGTTTCTCATCATTTCAAACAAGCCAAATAGGACTAATAACTGGATTATCATTGGTAGACATCCTGATAGGCCTGGGGTTACGCCTTCTTGTTTATAAAGTTCTTGCATCTTTTTTTGAAGCACTTGTTGGTCGTAACCGTATTTCTTTTGTATTTCGTCCATTTTTGGTTTAAAGGACCTAGTTTTTTCTGCTTGTTTTTGGGTTGAAATTGTAACTGGTATTGAAATTAAGCTTACAAGCAGGGTCATTATTATTATCGCTATAGCATAAAAGCTTATAGTCTTAGGTTCGGTAAAGTTTGTTGCGATGTTATCATAGAGTATTCTCATTAACTTACCGAGTATATTCGCTATAAATTTAAACATATCTTCTCCGTTTTAATCTGTGGTATTATCTGTGGTGGTTTTCATTTTACCGGGTCGTAGCCGCCCTTAGAAAATGGATTACATCTTAAAATTCTCCACAAAGACATAAAAAAAGCTTTGACTGGCCCATATTTCTTAAATGCTTCTATAGCATAGTTAGAACAGGTTGGGTAGTATTTGCATTTTCCATGACCTAATTGTGGAGAAATGAATTTTTGATAAAATCTTATCATTTTTATAAAAACTTTATTTAGCATAAAATATCTTCTTTTTTCTAAATGCTTGATTTAGGGCATGACCTAGAGAGGATTTTAGTCTTTGGTAGTCAAATTCTGTGGTATGTTTTTTGGGGATAATAACTATATCGACACCGTTGAGGTTCGCATAGTTAATCCTTGCTATCTCTCTAAGTTTTCTTTTTAATTGATTTCTAGAATGTGCCTTGCCAATTTTTTTGCTTATAGTAAAGCCGAAACGCGGATTTTTTAGGTCGTTGTCTCTGACAAGAACAGTGAAATCTCTATTATAGCATGCAAAGTTTTTTTTGTAGACTTTTTTGAAGTCTTTATCTTTCTTTAAGCTTAATCTCTTTTCCATTAATTACTTCTTAGAAATTAAGCTGAAAGTCTTTTTCTATTTTTCTTTCTTCTAGCTTTAAGTACTCTTCTTCCGCCTGGAGAAGACATTCTTTTTCTAAAACCATGATCTTTAGATCTTTTTCTTCTATTTGGTTGATAGGTTCTTTTCATATTTACACCTCCTAATAAATTTTGACTCTTACTATTATATTGAAAATACGCTCCTCTGTCAAGATGATTTTGCTTTTTTTGTAGGCTTTAGGAAAGATTTTTCTTTTATATTTTACGGTGAATAAAAATTTTTATATTTTTGGTATGATTATTCTTTTTTATTTGGATTTGTGGCATAAATATTTACTGTTGATATCTTTGGGGATTTTTTTCTTTTCCACAATTTATGAAGAGGAAAATTTATGTGAATATTTTTTTAAAATTATGCTTAGCCCTTCAAAAAAATTCTAGAAAATAGATAAATTTGGTTTTCAAATATACAAAAAATTTATAAATACACAGACTTATCCACATATCAACAAAGTTTTTTTCTAATTTTATTCCTTCTCTTTGACTTATCCATAATTTTATCCACTTTTTGTGGATAAGTTGAAATAATGGCTAATTTATGGTAAGATTAGATGTGTAAAAGTAGGGGTAAAACTATGTTTTAACTTAAGATTTGCCTTTTTCTTGTGGATAAAGTCAAAATTTTTATGAGAATTAAAATTTTATTCCCAAGCAAATCTTAAAAAATAAAGATAATTTTTATCAACAGATGACTTATCCACAACTTATCCCGATTTTGTGGATAAGGTTAATATTTTAAGCTCTAAGCTTAAAATTACAAAACAAATACTCATGTGGATAAGACTTAAGAAAGGAATGCTTATATGAAGAATCTAGAATTCATTACGAATGAATTAAAAAATGAAATGAAAATGCATGTAAGTGATAAGCAACAATTTAATACATGGATTAATATTTTAAAACCCTTAAACCTTCATAAGGATGTCCTCTACCTAGAAATTCCAAAAAAAGATACGCTTTTTATCTTTGAGGGCATATGGAAGGCTAAGCTTCAAGAAGCTCTTGATGGTATAGCAGAAAAGATTGGTGGCAAGCTTAAGGTAGAAGTTGTTGCCAAGGATGGAGAAGACTATCAAAAAATCCTAACTCTTGGTAGGGACTATGACAAGGACGGGCAGATGAGAATAGATAAGGTGAAATCTTTTCCAAAACCTCAACTTGAAGAAGCAAATGTTTTTGAAAATTTTGTCCAGGGCAAGTCCAACCAATATGCCCTAGGCATCAGCCAAGCAGTAGCTGACACCATATCTAGAGGTGATGTATCCAAGGTATATAATCCACTTTTTATTTATGGATCAAGTGGGCTTGGCAAGACCCACCTTATCCAAGCTATCGCTCACCAAATCCTAGAAGCTAGGGATGACGCATATGTCATGTACCTTTCCAGTGAAAAATTTACCAATGAGATGATAGCTGCTTTAAGAACCAACAAAAACCAAGAATTTAGGGAAAAATATCGTTCAGCTGATATCCTTCTTATAGATGATATCCAATTTATTGCCAACAAAGAAGCAACCCAGGAGGAATTTTTCCATACCTTCAACGACCTTTACAATGCTGGCAAGCAAATAGTTATTACTTCAGATAAGCCACCTAGAGAAATAAAACACCTCGAAGACAGGTTAGTTTCAAGGTTTAACTATGGCATAATCGCCGATATATCAAGACCTGACTATGAAACAAGGGTCGCAATTTTGCAAAAGAAACTTGAAGACCTCGGTGCTATTATTGATAATTCAATTTTATCTTACATAGCACTTGAGATAGATACCAATATCAGAGACCTAGAAGGTGCTCTTTCAACTGCCATTGCCTATGCAAAAAGTGACGGCAGGATTGAAGTATCAATGGAAGATGCTATTAAAGGTGTAGGAACCAGGGTCAAAAATAAGAGGAAAAAGCTAACCATAGCCGATATCCAACAGGCAGTTGCGAATAAATATAATGTAAAACTTCAAGATCTAAAGGGCAAGTCAAGGAAGAAAGAAATAGTAAATCCAAGGCAAATAGCCATGTTTATTTCGAGAGAGTTGCTTGATGATTCCCTTGTGACTATTGCTAATGCCTTTGAAAGGGACCACACAACAGTCATTCATGGTATAGATAAAATTACCGATATGATTGATGAAGATGAAGATTTAAAAAATGAAATAGATGCCCTAATAAAGGAAATAAAGGACTAATTGGGCATAAAGATGTGGATAAGTATGTTAATATCTTTTGAAAATTATTTTAGCAAAAAATCCTTGTGCAAAGTGTGGAAAACTAGCGATTTATCCCTAGGATTATCCATAAGTTATAAACACGAGTAAAGTTTGAAATCTAAAAGTCTTTCAAAGATATCCACATTTATACAGGTCCTACTACTAATACTACTAAGTCTAAATAATAGTTAAGGAGAAGCTATGAAATTTGAAATTAAACAAAAAGAACTTATGAAAGCCTTGAACATAGTTAATAGGGCAGTATCTAAATCTACCAATATCCAGATACATGAATTAATATACTTCAGTACTGAAAACAATAGACTTTCAATGACTTCCTTTGATGGGGAAATCTCAATTAAAACCCTAGCAGATGCTAAAATTATCAAAGAAGGAGTCATGGCAGTAAAGGCAGACTTAATAACTAATATTATAAGGAAACTTCCTGACGAGCTTGTAAAGATAGAGCTTGATGGGGGAAAAATAAAAATTTCTTGCAAGAGAAGTAACTTTAACCTAGTCGCCTTTGAATATTTTGATAAGGAAGAAATAAATATACCAAATACTGTGGCCTTATCTATAGATAATGATAAGTTGAAAAGGTCAATTAGCCAAACAGAATTTGCCACAACCCTTGATGAAACAAAGCTTGCCCTAACAGGTATTTTATTTGAACTAAAAGAAGGTTGCTTGAACATGGTAGCCCTTGATGGTTACAGAGTTGCTCTTAAAAAAATCAAACTTGATTACCCAGGAGATTTTGAGGATACAGAATACATCATTCCAAAAAGATCGCTTTTAGAATGGTCAAGGATTGTATCAGATGATAGCAAAACTTCCTTATATAGAAACGAAAATGATTTGTTATTTGCATCAGAAGATACTATTATGCTATGCAAGGTAATAGACAAAAACTTTATTGACTACAGAAATATTATTAACGATATTTCAGAAACCACAGTCTTAGTAGAAAAATCCGCTCTTATAGCAGCCTTAGACAGGGCCCAAGTTCTATCAGACCCAGGCAGGGCAAATTTAATTAGAGTAAATATCGAAGATAGGGCTATGACTCTAAGGTCTAATTCTGAAATAGGTGATGTAAAAGAAGTCATAGAAATAGACCAAGAAGGCGAGGGCTTGGATATAGCCTTCAATGCAAAATATATGCAAGATGGTGTCAGAGCTTGTGACAGTGAAAAAATAAAATTAAACTTCAAATCAAGTCTCAACCCATGCTTGATTTATCCAACAGATTCTAAACACGAGGGTGAAGACTACACCTACTTGGTTCTTCCAGTAAGGCTAGCTAGGTAAAAATATGGAAGTAATCGAATTTAAAACTGATGAAATAAGGCTTAAAGACCTCCTAAAGGCAACTGATTTATTAGCTTCTGGAGGCCTCGCTAAGCATATAATAAGGGAAGAAGGCGTCCTCATAAATGACGAACCTTGTTATATAGCAGGTAAGAAACTCCACCCAGGAGACGAAATTGTCTTTGATGGTGTGAAAATAATAATTAAATAATGTGGATTCAGGATATAAAATTATACAATTTTAGAAATTATTTTTACGAGTCGGTAAATTTTAATGAGTCGACAAATATTTTTATCGGAGACAATGCCCAGGGAAAGACAAACCTTCTCGAATCTTGCTACTACTTAGCCAATGCAACTTCTTTTAAGAAATTAAGGGATAAGGACATCATAAAGTTTGGCCAGGAAAAAATGGAAATTTCTGGCACAATAAGGAAGGGTCGTTCCTTCAAAAAAGTCCTAATAAGGGTCGATGGGGCTGATAAGAATATTTTTGTAAATGAAGTAGAATATAAGAGGAACAAAGATTTAAAATCACTATTTAGACTAGTTTTATTTACCCCAGAGGACCTCAATATTATTAAAGAGGGACCTAATTTAAGGCGTGAGCTTTTAGATGAGATAATCGCTTCTATAGATTTTTCTTATGCTAGGGTTAAAAAAGACTATGATAAGATTTTGTTTGCTAGAAATAAATTACTTAAGAATAGAAATTCCTCATATTTTAAGGAACAACTTGATGCCTTTGACAAGTCTTTGGTCAAGGAAGGCTATAAGATTTATAAGTCAAGGATTAAATTTGTAAAGTTTGTGGAAGAGTATGCCCAAGATTTTCAAAATGCCATTACTGACGGTAAGGAAAAGTTAGAAATAGACTACCTACCAGATATAAGTGCTGAAAGTCTTGATGAATATTATAAGAAATTTTTAGAAAAAAGAGAGGATGACCTAAGGTACCTTAGTACCCAAGCGGGCGTCCATAGGGATGATATAATAATTAAAATTAATGGAAAAAATACCAGGCTTTTTGCCTCCCAAGGCCAACAGAGGTCAGCTATCATTAATATAAAGCTTGCTGAAGTTAAGCTTGTAAGAGAGATAAGTGGTGATAGGGCTGTGATCTTGCTTGATGACGTGTTTTCGGAACTGGATGAAACGAGGAGCAAGTTCCTTTTGGAAAATCTTTCTGACTACCAAACTATAATCACAGCAACTAATACAAAAAGTTTGGAAAATGTTCCTGCTGATAAGATTTCATATATTTCAGATGGCAGAATTAGAAAGGAAAAATATGACAGAAAACAACAATTATGATGCTGGTAATATCAGGGTCTTGGAGGGACTAGAACCCGTTAGATTAAGACCTGGTATGTATATCGGCTCAACAAGTTCAAGAGGACTCCACCACTTGGTTTACGAGGTTGTGGACAACTCGGTAGACGAGGCCCTAGCTGGTCGTTGTGACTACATAAAGGTAACCATAAGTAAGGATAATGTTGTAAGCGTTGAAGATGATGGTTCGGGAATCCCTGTAAAGGAACACCCAACAACTCACAAGTCAACCCTTGAGACAGTTTTAACAGTCCTTCACGCAGGTGGTAAGTTTGACGACTCTGCCTACAAGGTTTCCGGAGGTCTTCATGGTGTTGGTGTATCAGTAG
Organism: Anaerococcus lactolyticus S7-1-13; assembly: GCF_000758765.1. Taxonomy (NCBI): domain Bacteria; kingdom Bacillati; phylum Bacillota; class Tissierellia; order Tissierellales; family Peptoniphilaceae; genus Anaerococcus; species Anaerococcus lactolyticus. Next base: position 26,625 of record NZ_JRMW01000016.1, on the reverse strand, counting down.
TAAACGCTCTTTCAGAATACCTCATAGCAGAAGTCAAAAGAGATGGTCATATCTATAAGATGGAATTTGCTAGAGGTGAAGTAACCAAGGACATAGAAGTAATCGGTGATACTACAGAAACCGGTACAAAAATCACCTTCAAGCCAGATGCAGAAATTTTTGATACAACCATTTTTGAAAGATCCATCCTAGAAAATAGGTTTAGAGAAATGGCCTTCTTGAATAAGGGAGTTGAAATTCGTTTTGAAGACGAAAGAGAAAATTTTGAGACTTCTTTCAAATTTGAAGGTGGTATTTCAGAATTTGTAAGCTTTTTAAATAGAAACAAAGACCCTATCATGGAGATGATTCCACATTTTGATGGCAGCCAAGAAGGTATAGAAGTAGAATTTGCTTTCCAATATACAGATGGTTATAGCGAAAATATTCTTTCTTATGCCAACAATATCCAAACCCCAGAGGGTGGTACTCACCTTTCTGGACTCAGGTCTTCCCTAACAAGGTCTGTAAATGACTATGCTAGAAAATATAATTTTATAAAAGATAATGAAGAAAACCTTCAAGGTGAGGACATTAGAGAGGGTATCACAGCCATTATTTCTGTTAAGATTTCTGATCCACAATTTGAAGGTCAAACCAAGTCTAAACTCGGCAACTCCGAGGTAAGGGGCGTTGTTGATTCTTATGTATCAGAACACCTAACAGCCTTCCTTGAGGAAAATCCAAAACCAGCCAAGTCTATAATCGACAAGGCTCTTGCAAGTAGGCGTGCAAGAGAAGCTGCAAGAAAGGCAAGAGATCTTACAAGAAAAAGGTCAATCCTAGATTCAGCAACTCTTCCAGGCAAGCTTGCTGACTGCCAATCAACAGACATTTCTGAAAATGAAATCTTCATAGTAGAGGGTAATTCTGCGGGTGGTTCTGCTAAAGGTGGTAGAGACAATAGGATTCAAGCCATCCTCCCACTTAGGGGCAAGATTATGAACGTAGAAAAAGCCCACCTAGACAAGGTTTTAAATTCAGAAGAAATTAAAAATATGATTACAGCCTTTGGTACAGGTATTGGCAAGGAATTTGACATATCAAAACTCCGCTATGGCAAGATTATCATCATGACAGATGCGGACGTGGACGGGGCCCACATTAGGACCTTGCTCCTCACTTTCTTCTACAGATATATGAAAGATCTTATAGATGAAGGTCATGTTTATGTTGCCCTCCCTCCTTTATATAGGATTAGCCAGGGCAAGAAGGAAAGATATGTATATTCCGATGATGAAAAGGATAAGTATATAAAAGAATTAGGCGATGCGACCTTTAAGATAAACAGGTACAAGGGTCTTGGTGAGATGAACGCCGAACAACTTTGGGAAACAACTATGGACCCAGACAGGCGAGTGCTTTTAAGAGTGGAAGAAGACTTGGAATCTACAACCACAGACGATACCTTCTCACTATTGATGGGAGAAAAGGTAGAACCTAGACGTAACTTCATCCAAGAAAATGCCAAGTACGTTACAGATATAGACGTATAGGAGGCTGAAATGACAGAAAATCAAAACATAATTAATATAGACCTTGAAAAAAAGATGAAGTCATCTTATCTTGAATATTCAATGTCTGTAATAGTATCAAGAGCCCTACCAGATGTTAGAGATGGACTAAAACCTGTTCACAGGAGAATCCTCTATGGTATGCAACAGCTAGGCCTTGATCCAAATAAACCAACCAGAAAATCAGCCAGGGTTGTCGGTGATGTAATGGGTAAATTCCACCCACACGGTGACTCTGCAATTTATGATGCCCTAGTAAGATTAGCTCAAGATTTCTCAACAAGGTACCCACTAGCCCAAGGCCAGGGTAACTTTGGTTCTATAGACGGCGATCAGGCAGCTGCCATGCGTTACACAGAAGTAAGGATGAGCAAGATTGCCAAGGAAATGCTAAGAGATATAGGTAAGGATACAGTAGACTTTATTCCAAACTTCGATGGTGAAGAGATGGAACCATCTGTCCTTCCTTCAAGATTTCCAAACCTTTTAGTTAATGGGTCAAATGGTATAGCTGTAGGTATGGCAACCAATATGGCCCCTCATAACCTAGGCGAATCAATCGATGCTTGCATAGCCTACATGAGAAATCCAGAAATTTCTATTGATGATCTAATCAAATTTATTCCTGGACCTGACTTCCCAACAGGTGCCCTTATTTTAGGCAAAACCGGCATCAAAGAAGCCTACACAACAGGCAGGGGCAAGATTAAGCAAAGAGCAGTTTGTAGGATTGAGCCTTTCAAGAAAAACAGGGAAAGAATTATAATTTCAGAAATTCCTTACCAGGTTAATAAGGCAAGGTTAATCGAAAAAATTGCCGACCTTGTTAAGGAAAAAAGAATAGATGGGATTTCTGACATCAGAGATGAATCTGATAGGAAGGGCATGAGGATAGTTGTTGAAATCAAGAGAGATTCCAATGCGAATATCGTCCTAAACAACCTCTACAAATACACTCAACTAGAAAACACCTTTGGTATCATAAACCTAGCCTTAGTTGGTGGCGAGCCAAAGATTTTAAACCTCAAAGAACTAATCGAATACTATGTTGACCACCAAAAAGAAGTGGTAACCCGTAGGACCAACTTCGACTTATCCAGGGCTCGTGAGAGAAAACACATAGTAGAAGGTTTGATCATTGCCATTGACCACATAGATAAGATTATTAAAATCATCAGGTCATCCTATGACAATGATGAAATCAAAAAGATTTTCTTTGACAGGTATAAATTATCAGATGCCCAATCTCAAGCCATCTTGGATATGCAATTAAAACGCCTATCAGGTCTTGAAATTGAAAAGCTTAATGCAGAAAACAAGGAACTTGCAGATACAATTGAATATTTGCTATCAATCCTTAACTCAGAAGAAAATTTAATCAACCTAATAATTGATGAGATTACAGAAATCAAGGAAAAATACTCAGATGAAAGACGTACAAAGATTGTCCCAGATGAGGGAGAGATAGATATAACCGAGCTTATCGAAGAGGAAGATATTTTAATAAACCTAACCAAGGATGGCTATATAAAGAGACTTCCTATTGATACCTACAAGGTTCAAAACAGGGGTGGCAAGGGAATTGCTGCTGGCAATACCAAGGAAGGCGACTTTATCAAAAAGATAATCACAACCAACACCCATGAGGACCTCTTATTCTTCACATCATTGGGCAAGGTTTATTCGCTTGAAGCCTACAAGATTCCTGAAGGAAGTCGTACTTCACGTGGCCAAGCCATCATTAATATCCTAAATCTAGAAACTGGTGAAAAAATCACAGAGATGATGACCCTATCAGAGCTTAGCAAAAATAGTCAGTTAGTTCTTCAAACCCAACAAGGACAAATCAAGAAAACTGACGCTGAAAACTTCACCAACATCAGAAGGAATGGTATTATTGCAATTTCTCTAAAGGATGGGGATAAGTTAATTTCTGTTAGACAAATAGACAAGGATGAGGAATTAATTATCTCAACTCAAAATGGTATGACCATCCAGTTTAACACAAAGGATGTTAGAAGCATGGGTAGGAGTGCAGTTGGAGTTAGGGCAATCAGACTTGATAAGGATGATGCAGTTGTGAGCATGAATATCAAGGGAGAAGAAACCTATCTTTTAGTAGTAACTGAAAATGGTTTCGGCAAGAAGACAAGCTTCAGCAATTTCAAAAACCAAAATAGAGGTGGTAAGGGCGTAAGGTGCCATAAGGTCAGTGAAAAGACCGGCAAGGTAGTTGACACCCTACCAGTAGACTTAGATACTGACATTATGATGGTATCCTTAAAAGGAGATATGATTAGACTATCAGCAAGAGACGTATCAACCACAGGTAGAAATACCATGGGCGTTAAGCTTAAAAACTTAGCTAGTGAAGAAGATGCTATTGTATCAGTAACAACCTATGACAATATGTTGGAAGATGAGGAAAAAGATGTTTGAAAGCAAGATTTACGATAAGGATAAGTTTCTATTAGTAGAATTGAACGGTGATCTCGATATCTATGCAGAAGATGAGTTTAGGAGTTTCATAGAAAAAGAAATTGAACCTGTGGATAAGGACCTGCTTATAGATATAAAAGACCTAGACTACCTTGATTCTACTGGCCTAGGACTTTTTATGAAAATCTATAAAATTTCTCAAGCGAGATCAAAGTCAGTATCAATAATAAATCCTAAGGAAAATATCCTAAAATTATTTAAAATAACAGACCTAACCGAAGTCTTCAATATGGAGTAGCCATGGATAAGATTAGTATAAAAATCCCAGCCAACAAAAAATACCAAAAATCAATCAGGCTTTTTGTGGCAGGTCTTGGCTCAGAGATGGGTTTTGATATCGAACAAATCGAAGATTTAAAGGTCCTTGTAAGCGAGGCAATAAACTACAAGATGGGCGAAGAAGGGCTCAACCTTGCCTTTCTTGTAGGAGATGAATCATTATCCTTGGAAGTAGTTGGCAAGGATAAAAATGAGGATGCCAGGGCTCTAGCGATGAGAGATGCAATTCTTTCGGCCCTCGCTGATGAGATAGCCACAGAAGGTGACCTTTTAAGAATAACTATGAGGAAGACTCATGCCTAAGCCAAATGCCAGCAAAGAGTATAAGGAAGAAATCGAAAAGAAATTTGAAGAATTTCACAAGACTCGCGACAAAAAATTAAGGGACGAGTTAATTGAAGAACACTTGTATATAGTTGATATCTTATCCAATAAGTATGTTGGCAAGGGGATCGAAAAAGATGACCTCTATCAGGTGGCAAGCTTGGGCTTGATAAATGCTGTGGACCGTTATGACCCATCAAAGGGTTATGCCTTTTCATCCTTTGCAACCCCAACAATCATGGGGGAGATTAAGAGATATTTTAGGGACAAGGGCTGGGTAATAAAAGTGCCAAGACGCATACAAAACCTTTATAAAAAGATTAATGTTGCCAAAAAAGTCCTTCCTCAAGAACTTCAAAGGGTGCCAACCATAGCGGATATTGCAGATTATCTTGGTGAAGATGAGGAAACCATCCTTGAAACCATGGAGGCAAGCAAGGTTTATACTCCCCAGTCGCTGGATATGAAATATAGTGTGCAAAAGGGAGAAAACGCTATTGATTTAGCTGAAATAATTGGCGAAGAGGATAAAAATTTTGATTCGGTAGAGCTAAAGGATTTGATCGAAAAATCTAAGGAGAGGCTAACCGACCTTGAAAAAGAAATCCTTGAACTCAGGTACTACGAAGGCAGGACGCAGGTAGATATAGCAGAAAGTCTAGACATTAGCCAGATGACCGTATCAAGGATAGAAAAAAAGATTTTAAATAAGTTTTCCCTAGAATTTGATAGGTCGGCTGATAAGTAAGAAAATTTACTTGCGAATCTGACTATTATCTTAGCGAAGCTACTATGCAAAACCGAGTATGGAATTTTTTACTAAGCCTATTTATGGTATAGAAGTTAAGGGCGAGAAATATTTAATAAGAGCAAAACTCTTTCTAATATAAAAATTAGGAGGAGTTTTTTATTGGATATTTTAATAAATGGGTAAAAATAACAAAAAGAGAGGAGATTTTATGAACAATTTTACTTACGATATTGGAACAAAAATTCACTTTGGAACTGACGCCCTAGACTACATAGGAGAAGAGGCGAAAAAATATGCCGATAAAATTCTTTTAACCTACGGTGGAGGCTCTATAAAGAAAAATGGGGTCTATGACAAGGTTATAAAAGAGCTTGAGGGCGCAGGAATCGAAGTTTTTGAACTTTCTGGCATCCAACCAAACCCTAGGATAGATTCTGTTAGGGAAGGAGTCAGGATACTTAAGGAAAATGGTATCGGAGCCATTCTTGCAGTTGGTGGTGGATCAACTATTGATGCATCAAAATTTATGGCAGCAGGTGCCTGTGCTGACTTTGACCCATGGAAATTTATTTCAGAAAAAAGACCGATGAGTCCAGCTATCCCACTTCTGTCAGTCTTAACCATGGCAGCAACAGGATCCGAGATGGACTGTGGAGGAGTAATCACAAATCCAGAAACTAAGGAAAAATTATCTTCAGGCCACGCTGACACCAGGCCAAAGGTTTCATTTTTAAATCCGGAACTTACTTATACAGTTTCAAAATTTCAAACAGCAGCAGGTTCTGCAGATATCTTATCCCACATTTTTGAAACTTATTTTAACATAGATGGCACCATGTTTATGCTAGATAGGATTATGGAAGCCTTGATGAAAACAGTAATCAAATACGGACCAATCGCCATAAAAGACCCAGAAAACTACGAAGCAAGGGCTAATCTCATGTGGGCTTCATCTTGGGCGATAAATGATTTTATTTCTGATTCGAGCCAGGCCGCTTGGACAGTTCACCCAATAGAGCATGAGCTATCAGCCTTCTACGACATCACCCATGGTCTGGGCCTTGCGATTTTAACTCCAAGATGGATGGAATACTGCCTAAGCGAAAAAACTGTCCACAAGTTTGTAGATTTGGGAGTGAATGTATTTGACCTTGATAAGGATCAAGAACCAATGGAAATAGCAAGGCAAACAATAGAAAAAGTTAAGAAATTTTTCTTTGAAGACCTAGGCCTTGATTCAAATTTAAGAAAAGTAGGCATTGACGAAAGGCACTTTGATGAAATGAGCAAAAAAGCTTGTGGCAAAGCCGGAGTGAAGAAAGGTTTCATAGACCTTAGACCAGAAGACGTAAAGAAAATCTACGAAATGTGTTTAGAAGATTAGCTGAGGATAAGAGCTGGATATGAAAATTTATAATATTTTCGACAAGCTAGAATTTTCTGAAGATAGGGAAATAGAAGAAATTATTTTTGAAAATGAAAAGATAAAAATGATCAGAATTAGCTCCCTTAACCAAGTTACAGATTATTATGACCAAGACCAACTAGAGATTGTAAAAATTGTCAGAGGAAGGGCTACACTTGAAATTGAGGGAGAGCTTGTAAACCTGAAGGAAGGAGACATACTTCCCATCCATCCCCACCAAGTCCACAGGGTAATAAGTCAAGATAAGACCGTTTGGCTTTGTATATTTGTGAAATAAATATAAAAAGGCAAGATAAAAAATATTTGTAACAAAAGTTACTGATTATCATTATCTATAGCTGTATAATAATTCTAAGGAGTGATATTATGCAAATTGATATAAATAAAGTTGTTTACGACCTCATAAAAGATAATGATAAATTAAAGGAAGACCTCATAGGTTTAGGATTTACTGGTCTTAAAAACCCTCTTATGGTAAAGAGTTTGGCAAAGAAAGTTTCTCTTAAACGTGGAGCGAAGATGATGGGTCTTAGTGACTACAAAGAAAAATTGGAGGCGCTTGGTTATGAACTTTGCGACTCTTCGCAAAATCCCGAAGCCCTAAAAAGAAAAGATTTGATTAAGTCTTACCTATCAAGGCTTTCTAAAGGAGAAGACCTAGAGAAAGTGAAGGCTGATTTTAAGAAAAATTTTGAAGGAGTTTCTTCTGCAGAGATAATGGCAGCCGAAGAAGACCTCTTAGCTTCTGGCATTGACAAGGAAGAAGTAAGAAAACTTTGTGATGTTCATTCTGCGCTTTTTCATGGCTCTACAGAGACGGAAAGCAAAGAAACCACCTATGAACCAGGAAGTTTTTTAGAGTATTTTTCAAAAGAAAATGACGAAGTGAAAAAAATCTTAGAAAGAGCGAGGAAGGCTATCGAAAATGACAAGGAGCTTGGAGAGGATATTTACAAAGTCTTTAACCATTATAGGAAAAAAGGCGATCTTATTTACCCAATCCTTAAAGCTAAATACAACTCACCGGGACCATCAGATGTTATGTGGGCTGTGGATATAGAAATTGCCAATAATATAAAAAAAGCCATCAAACTTGGCAAAAAAGATTTGCTTTTGGAAAGTATAAAAAGAGCAGAAGAGATGACCTACAAGGAAGAAAATATCCTCTATCCCCTAGTTTTTGAAAAAATGAGCGATGACGATTTAAGGCTTCTCTATAAGGATTTGGGAGATTATGACCACGACCTAGTGGCCTACGAAACTTTTGAAAAATCAAAATCAACCAGCTATGAAGATGGCTATATAAATTTCTCCAAAGGAAAAATGAGAGTCGACCAACTAGAAGCCATGCTAGACACCTTAGAAATAGAAATAACCTTTGTTGATGAAAATGACATAAGCTCTTACTACAATAACCACAAGGGCAAAAAAGTTTTCAAAAGACCAGAATCATCCCTAGGCAGGGAAGTGTATTATTGCCACCCACCACAAGTTGAGCCGATTGTGAGAAATTTAATAGGAGAATTTAAGGCGGGAAAAAAAGACAGCTTTAGGATTGTAAAAAATATCAAGGGAAGCGACTTTGCAATCACCTACTACGCAGTAAGGGATAAGGAAGGGGTCTACAAGGGAGTTCTTGAAACAGTCCAAGACCTAAGTTTTTATAGGGACTACTTGGCAAATAAAAAATAATAAAAATATAAGAGGATTTTTCTTGTTCTGTTAAGTCTTTATAAAATTTATGATATAATATAAGCAAGTAAAAATTTCGATTGATAATAGGAGGGAACATGATTTGTAAAAAATGCGGCCACGACAACATTGATGAGGCCAAAGTCTGTGAGGCTTGTGGGGAAAGTCTCGTAGAAGATAATAAAAATCAAAAAATAAAAATATCTAAGGAAGAAAGCCAAAAACGTACCCAAAGGCAGAAAAAAAGAAGTCAAGACAGGGACCTTATGACCTACGGTCTAATCCTAGGATCTGTAATGGCTTTTGCGGTAATCTTTATAGTTCTTTCTTATTTCTTTAAGCTCGGTGCTGATAGGGAAATGGCAAAAAATACTCAAGTAGAAGAAAGTAGCCAAGACAATACTGACCTATATGAAAAAGCACTCAAAACCAGTGAAGAAAACATCAAAAACAAGGAATACGAAAAGGCAATCAAAATCCTAAAAAAAATTCCAGAAGATGCTGCAGACTTCTACAAAAAAGGTCAAGAAAAACTCGGTCAAATAGAAGACCTCGTCATAGAAGATATCAAAAAAGCAGTCGGTGAAAAAGACTACAAGGAAGCAAGAAACCTCGCAAACACCTATGCAGATCTCATGCCAGAATCTAAAACCCTTGCAAAAATCAAAGATAAACTTAAGGCAGACAACAAAGATATAAACAATCTTGATGCTGAAAAGGAAGATGAAAAAGAAACTAGCGAAAAAGAAAATGGCGACGAGAAAGAAAGTGAAAGCGAAGCTAAGAACGACAAAACAGATGAAAAGCTCGATGCCAAAGAAGCTAGAGCCAACAGGAGAGCCCTTGCAGAAAAATATGACCTTGAACAACTAAGGGCAACAAACTCTTACGGCCAAAACGGCAACCCAGCCTACACAGACATCTATAAGGAAGCAGACTTCCTAAACAAGGACCTAAAAATAGATGCCAACATGGGAGAAGTCAGAACCGAACCAAACCTAAACTCAGGAGTGGCAGCCTATGTCAACAACGGCGAAAAAGTCCACTGCGAAGAAGTAGTAAACGACGGAGGAAGGTACTGGCTAAAAATAGAAAAAGGCTGGATATCTTCAAAACTAATAACAGGTGAATTTAGATAATAACAAAGCTCAGCGATATAGCTGGGCTTTTTGTTAAAAGCAAGAGAATAATAAACTTGGAGTGACTATGAAATTAGTAGATCAACAAAAAAGAGCAAGAGAATTTGCTAAGAGATGGGCAAATACAGGAGATGAAAAAAGCGAGAGCCAAAAGTTTTGGCTTGAATTATTGGAAAATGTATTAGGAGTCGAAGATCCTTATTCCTACATAGAATTTGAATCAAGAATAAAACTAGATAATACTTCCTTTATAGATGGTTATATAGAGGCAACTCATGTACTAATTGAGCAAAAATCATCAAATAAAGATTTAAAAAAACCTATTATCCAATCTGATGGAACTAAGCTTTCACCCTTCCAGCAAGCAAAGAGATATTCTATTGAACTACCCTATTCTCAAAGACCAAGGTGGATAATTACCTGCAATTTCAAAGAATTTTTCATCTATGATATGGAAAAACCAAATGCAGAAGCTGAGATTATAAAACTAGAAGACTTAGAAAATGAAGTCTATAGGTTAAACTTTATAGTCTCTGAAGAAGAAGACTTCATAAAAAGGGAAACCCAAATATCCATAGATGCAGGAGAGATAGTTGCAAGTCTTTATGACGCTCTCTTAAGGGAATATCAACACCCAGACAATGAAGCCACCCTCCATTCTCTAAACATTCTCTGTGTAAGATTGGTATTTTGCCTCTATGCAGAAGATGCAGGTCTATTTGGCAATAAAAATATGTTCCATGACTACCTAAATAAGTATAAGGATTCAAATCCAAGAGCAGCCTTGATAAACTTATTTAGGATATTAAATCAAAAAGAAGAAGACAGAGATCCTTACGAAGACAAAGACCTTTTAGCTTTTCCATATGTGAACGGTGGGCTTTTTGCGGATATGGATGTGGAAATCCCTAGATTAAACCCAAACATAGTTGACATCATCCTAAATAGGGCATCACTTGACTTTGACTGGTCAAAAATATCCCCAACCATCTTTGGTTCAGTATTTGAATCAACCTTAAACCCAGAAACCAGACGTTCTGGAGGAATGCATTACACATCTATAAAAAATATCCACAAGGTAATAGACCCTTTATTTCTAGACGAACTTAAGGAAGAATTTGAAGAAATCAAGGAAATTGACCAAGTAAAACAGAAAAGACAAAGGATTGAAGAACTTCATTATAAAATAGCCAACCTTAAATTCCTTGACCCAGCTGCTGGGTCTGGAAATTTTTTAACAGAAACCTATATTTCCCTAAGAAAACTCGAAAATAAAATTATAGAGGAAAAAATAAGGCAAAAAGATGTCATATCCATCTCCTTTATAGATGGCAGTTCGGAAGAATTAGAAGATCCTATTAGGGTAAACTTGGGTCAGTTTTATGGAATAGAAATAAATGACTTTGCCGTCACTGTAGCAAGGACAGCACTTTGGATATCAGAAGACCAAATGATGAAAGAAACCATGAACATAATCCACCAAACCATGGACATCCTTCCCCTTAAATCCTATGCCAACATAGTAGAAGGCAATGCCCTAACCATGGACTGGAATGATTTGGTAGATAAAAATGAATTAGATTATATAATGGGCAACCCTCCTTTTGTCGGAGGGATGATGATGGATAGGGAACAAAAAGAACAAATCAAATCTATTTTTGGGAATATATCAGGTGTAGGAGAGATTGATTATGTTACTGCTTGGTATAAAAAATCAGCAGAAATGATGAATGAAAATCCAAACATAGTTACAGCTTTAGTATCCACTAATTCAATAAGTCAAGGAATGCAACCTGCCATTTATTGGAAATATTTGAGGGATAAATATGATGTAGATATTGTATTCGCCTATTCAACCTTTAAATGGGAGAGTGAAGCTGTTATGAAAGCAGCTGTTCATGTTGTTATTATCGGTTTTACTAATATTAATAATGAGAAAAAAAGAGATAAATTTCTATATACTTCTGATACAGCAAGAAAAGTTAGTTATATTAATGGATATTTAATAGAAGCAGGAGATATCTATATTGAAAGTAGAAATAAACCCATATGCGATGTGAAAGAAATGAATTTTGGAAACATGCCTAGAGATGGTGGAGCATTTATTTTAACAGAGGAAGAAAAAGATTGGTTAATAAAAAATGAACCTATTACTAAAGAATGGATTCATTTATACCTAGGTGCTCGTGAATTTATTAATTCTAAGAAAAGATATTGTTTATGGCTAGAAGGAGTGGAGCCTAATCTTTTAAGAAATTCTGCATCTGTAATGAAGAGGGTAGAATCTGTTAGGGATATGAGATTGAGTTCAAAAGCAAAATCAACCCAAAAAATGGCAGAAACTCCAACTTTGTTCGCTCAAAGAACACAAAAGATAGGAAAACCGTTTATAATGGTACCAAGAGTCTCATCAGAGAATAGAAAATATGTTCCTATAGGATTCCTACCTGGAGATATAATAGCTAGTGACGCAGCCTTGATAATCACAGATGCTGATATATACGATTTTGGAATATTAACCTCAAATGTTCACATGTCTTGGATGAGAGCTGTAGCGGGTAGACTTGAAATGAGATATAGGTATTCAAAAAATATAGTCTACAACAATTTCCCATGGCCAGTCCTAGATGACTACCACAAAAGAAGGATAGAAAAGTCTGCTCAGATGATTTTAGATGCTAGAGCCATTTATCCTTCATCATCGTTAGCTGATCTCTATGACGAATTGGCCATGCCACCGGAATTAATAAAAGCTCACCAAGAAAATGATGCTAGAGTAATGAAAGCCTATGGTTTTGATTGGGAAAACATGTCCGAATCAGACTGCGTGGCTGAGCTTATGAAGATGTATGAAAAATTGATTGGAAAATAAAAATAATAAAATAGGAAAAAAATAAAGAGGCTCTTGCAAATTGTGAGTAATTATTGTTCCATCAGCAGAGGGTTCTCTTAGAAAACTTTTTATTTAGCCAACTGGCTAATGGAAGCAAAAATTTCTAAGAGCTTACTCTGGTTATATAAGGACGATTACTCATTCTACAATAGCCTCAGTTTTTATTTTCAACAAAAATTGCAGTTGAATCCCTTACTATTAGATCTGTATCAAAAATTATAGATTTTTGTTTTTTATCCTTATGTTCAATTAATTCCATAACTAATTCTGCTGACTGAAAGCCTATATCATAAGATGGCTGAGAAATTGTAGTTATGGAAGGAGAAGACATTTTAGATACGGACTCATTATCGAAACCTACTATGGAAACATCATGCGGAACATTAAGTCCTAAACTTTTTGCTGCATTAACAGATGCTACAGCGTAAACATCCGATACAGCAAAAATTGCATTTGGTCTATTTTTGCTTGAAAGTAAACTTTTTACATTGGTATATGCTAAGTCGTAGTCAATTGTTGAAAGGTTTATTATCCAATTTTTATCTATTTCTATATTATAATCACTTAAAGTATTTAAAAAACCCTTTTGCCTATGCCTTGCGTACTTATTTGTTATAGATGAATTAATTATTGCTATTTTTTTTCTTCCAAGAGAAATCAAATATTCAGTAGCAGTTCTTGCAGACTTTTTATCGTCTATACTTACAAATGAAAGTTCATTTTTTTCTGGATATTCTGAACACATAACCATGGGAAAATTTCTACTTAGACCTTGTAAAATATTATTTCCTTGAATAGAATTAGAATCCAAAGAAATAATTCCAGCTAGGCTAAGACTTTGGCAAAATTTATAGTAATCTTCAAAATTATTGTCAAAATTTTTAGTGCTTGCAAAAACGGCCTTATAACCGTGCATATTTAAAGAATCAAGAATACCAGAAATTACTGTACTTGTAAAGGGGTTATAAAAATCCGGGATTAATATTAAAATAATCTTTGAAGAAATTCTGATATTTTCGTTAATGGTATTTATATGATAACCCATTTTATCGGCAACTCTTATAACCTTTTTTCTTGTTTCTTCCTTTACTGTATCCGATCCATTTAAAACTCTAGATACAGTAGCAATAGAAACTCCAGCTTTTTTTGCTATATCGTCTATTTTTATTTTTTTCATAAACTTCTCCAATAAATTCAATTTATTAATATTATACACGAAAATTAAAAAATGAAAAATTTTCAGAAAAAAAGTAAATTTTACGAAAAATTGACAAATTTGAATTTTGATGCTAGAATCATAGTGAAAAGATTTTCACGAAAGGAGTTGATAGATAATAATGCTTAAAATAGCTTTAGTGGGTACAGGATTTATAGGAATGCAGCATATTGAAGCAATAGGAAGAATTCCAGATGCAAAAATAGTTGCTATAGCCGATAAGAACTTAAAAAAGCTTGATGAGTTAAAAAGCCAAGGTGTATGTGAAAACATTTACACGGATTTCAAGCAAATGATTAAAAATGAAAATATAGATATTTTGCACAATTGTACTCCTACCAATATGCACTATGAGGTAAATAAGTTTGCTATAGAAAATGGAATAAATGTTTATTCTGAAAAACCTCTAGTAATGACCAGCGAAGAAGGTGATGATTTACTAGAGATTTTGAAGGGCAAGAATTTACTTACAGCTGTAAATTTCAATTACAGAAGCAATCTATTTGTTCAAGAAATTCACGAAAGAGTAAAAGCAGAAGATTTTGGTAAAATTTTATTAGTTAAGGGAGACTATCTTCAAGATTGGCTTATGTTCCAATCCGATTATGATTGGAGAATGGATGTAAAAATAGGTGGAAAATCAAGAGCCTTAGCTGATATTGGTTCACATTTATTTGACATATTGGAATACACAACGTCAAAAAAAATAGTAAAAGTAAATGCAAAATTGTTTAAATCTTTTGAACAAAGAAAGAAATACAAGGATGTGGGCACCTTCAAGCAAGTCCAAACAGATAGGCAAGATTATGAACTAATAGAAGTAGAAAATGAAGATGGAGCTTTAGTACAAGTTGAATTTGAAGGTGGCATTTATGGATCTCTTTTGATTTCTCAAGTAAGCGCTGGCAAGAAAAACGGTCTTGAGATTAATATTTCTGGAGAAAACTATGCTCTAGAATGGAAACAAGAACAATCTGATAGGCTCTTTATAGGAAATAGGGATAAGGCAAATGAGCAGATTTATGCTGATGCGAAATATGTGAGTGAAAATGTAAAAAAATTTGCTAACTTACCTAATGGACATCCTGTAGGTTGGCACGATGCTTTAACAAATGGTATAAAATCTTTTTACCAAGATGTAAAAGATAAAAATTATAGTGAAAATCATACTTTTGCAACTTTCAAGGATGCAAATCATATTTTAAAAATTATTGATGCATGTTTTGAAAGTGACAAAACTGGAAAATGGGTTACAGTTAAATAATTAAATAGGAGAAGATTATGAAAGGTAAAATAAAAAAAATAATTGCAAGTGCTTTAATGATGGGACTTATATTGACATCTTGTGCAAATAATGGAAATAAAGATGTAAAGTCTAACGATACTAGTTCAGAAAAAGTAAGTGAAAAAAAGGCTGAAGATGATGGATTGATAGGAATTTCAATTTTAGCAGCAGATCATGGTTGGTTAGCTGCCTTATCATACAATGCTGAAGAAAAAGTCAAAGAAAGCGGAATAAATGCTAAAATCTTGACATCAAACAATGTAAATGAGCAAGCATCAAATATTGATGATTTAATAGCTATGAATCCTTCAGCAATAGTATTAGAACCACATACAGACGAAGTAAAAAATTACGCTAAGAAAATAATTGATGCAAAAATCCCTCTTGTTTTATTTGATAGATTAGTAGATGTTGATTATACTTCATATGTCACAGGAAACAATCCTAAAGTAGGTTCTACTGTTGCTGAATATTTGGGATCAAAACTTGATGAAGATGCAACTATAGCAGTACATAATGTACCAAGCGCAGGTTCTGTAAGCGCTGAAAGAGTTGACAACTTTAAAAAGGTTATGAAAGAAAAATATCCTAATATTAAATTAGTTGAATTCCAAACAGCAAGCTTTACTCAAGAAGATGGATTAAAATCAGGTGCAGACTTATTAACTGCAAATTCTAAGATAGACGCAATCTTTTCTATAGATGATGAATCATCTTTAGGTTTCTTACAAGCAATCAAAGATGCAGGAAGAGATGATATTAAATACATTTCAGGATGCGGTGGAAGCCAAGCATACTTTAAAAAAATCCAAGAAGAAAAAGATATTCATTTGTTCTCAGCAACATATAGTCCAAAAATGATTAAAGATGCAATAGAAGTGGCAACTAAGATTAGCAAGGGTGAAAAAGTTGAAAAAGATATTTTCATAGATCCTGAAATAGTAAGTAGTGAAAATGTTTCTGATTTTATAGATGCAAATTCACCATATTAAGATTAGTTAAGATTAGTAATCAAGAGCCTTTCGGCTCTTGATTTATTATGTAGAGGCAAAGAAAATGACTAACAATATAATTGAAATAAAAAAAATGAATAAATCTTATGGTTCTAATAAGGTTTTGAAAAATGTAGATTTCTCTTTAAAAAGTGGTGAAATTCATGCCTTGCTTGGAGAAAATGGTACGGGGAAAACGACCCTTATGAATATACTTGCTGGTGTCATAGATTATGATTCTGGCCAAATTTTCTATAAAGAAAAGCAGGTAGATAAAGATAACAAGGGTATGGAATTTTTAAGAGAAAAAATTTCCTTTGTCCACCAAGAATTAGCATTAATACCAGATTTAACTGTAGCAGAAAATTTATTTTTTGGTCAAGAAATTAAAAAATCATTTTTTCTTGATAATAAAAAAATGAATGAGAATGCCAAAGATATATTAAAAACATTACAGGTAGAAATTGATCCAACCTTACGTGTAAATAATCTAAATTCATCCTACCAACAAGTAATTGAAATATCAAAAGCAATTATGAAAAATTCTGAGGTTATAATCCTTGATGAGCCCACATCATCTCTTAGTGAAAATGAAATAAAGGAACTTTTTAAGGTTATAAGAAAGCTAAAAGATCAAGGCATAGCAATCATTTTTATATCTCACAAGTTAAATGAAGTTTTAGAAATATGCGATTCATATACGGTATTAAGGGATGGAGTACTTGTGAAAATGGGGCAAATAAATTCTTCATTAAAAGAATCTGATCTTGCAAAATTCATGGTAGGGAAAGACGTTGACAATAAAAATATTTATACAAAAAGAAAACTTGGCCCTGTAATTTTAAAGACGGAAAATTTAAGTAGGGACAAAGAGTTTGAAGATATAAATATAAGTATAAAAAAGGGCGAAATAGTTGGAGTAACGGGTTTACTTGGCGATGGAAGAAGTGAAGTTTTTGAAACTATCTATGGAAATAAGCCTAAGTATGAAGGAAAGGTTATTTTTGAAGATAAAGAAATAAAATGTAATTCAACTAGTAAATCCATACAAAGAAAAATATCTTATGTTCCAAGAAATAGAAAAACTAACTCCATAATAAAACATTTGTCAATTTCTGACAATCTTAATATATCAAATTTTAGAAATTTGAGTAAAAATGGAATAATTGAAAATGATAAAATAGAAAAACAAAACAAATTTTTTAAGGATAAACTTAATATAAAGTTGGCAAGTTTTAGTGATTTAATAACATCACTTTCGGGTGGTAACCAACAAAAAGTAATTATTTCAAGAGCTTTAAGTATAAATCCTAAAATAGTTATACTTGATAATCCGACCCAGGGGGTTGATGTAGGTGCGAAATTTGAAATTTACCACCATATAATAGAATTAGCTGAAGAAGGAATAAGCTTTTTTATCCTATCGAATGAAGCTCATGAAATAATGGAAGTTTGTGACAGAGCCTATGTTATGTTCCATGGGCAAATAAGAAAAGAACTTCAAAGAGAAGATTTCTCGGAAGAACATATTATGACAATAGCAACAGGAGGAGACAATGAGTGAAAAAAAGAAAAAATTAAGGCTTACGGACTATAGCTCCATAATTGCTTTTTTGGTAATTTTTTTCATAGCAGTTTTGGTAAAAGGAACAACATTTCTAAGTCTAAGAAATTTTACAAATATACTTCTTAACAACGCAGTAATAGGAATTATAGCCTTGGGAATGACTATGATAATCATAACTGGTGGAATAGATCTTTCCGTAGGATCACAACTTGCCATGTCTGGTCTTATAGGAATTACTGTATTAAATACAACAGATAGCATTTTACTTTCAATACTTGCAAGCCTTGTAGTTGGAATTTTAAGTGGACTTTTATCTGGAGTTTTAATATCAAACTTTAAAATACCAGCATTTATAGTTACTTTGGGAACTACAAGTATTTACAGGTCGTTAAGCCAATATTTTTATCATGGTGGTGGAATTTTAGCAAAAGGAACTAAAGTCGACCAATTTTTGGCAATATCAAACACAAAAATTTTAGGAATAATCCCAACTCTTGTCTTATATTGGTTAATACTATCCTTAACCATAGGTTTTATAATGAAAAAAACAAACTTTGGAAGATATATATATGGATCGGGAAGTAATGAACAAGCAGCAAACCTATCTGGAGTAAACACCAAAAAAACTGTAATGCTAACCTATGTTTTAGCAGGATTTCTAGTTGCTCTTGCATCTTTAATGGAAGCATCAAGGCTAGGTAGTATGAACTCGGCATCATCAGGTCTGTCCTATGATATGGACTCCATAGCAGCTGTAGTAATAGGCGGAACAAGAATGTCTGGTGGTTATGGAACAATAATAGGAACAGTGTTTGGAACGCTAACACTTGGAATTATAAACAACATGTTGAATTTATTGGGAGTAAATTCATTTCTAGTAGGAGCTATAAAAGGTGCAATAATAATATGTGCTGTTTTACTACAAAAATATTTAGAAAAAAGAGAGGAATAAAATGAAATTAGGTTTTTTAAGCTCAATAGTACCAGATTTATCCTTTGAAGAAGTTATAGATTTTGCAGCTGAAGTTGGTTACGAAACAGTTGAAGTAGCTTGTTGGCCAAGTGGAAAATCTGAAAGAAGATATGGTGGAGTAACCCATATAGATGTTTGTAACCTAACAGAAGACAAAATATCCTATATAAAAAAATATTGTGAAGAAAAAAATGTAAGCATATCAGCTCTAGGATACTATCCAAACAACATGGATCAAGATCTAGAAAAAAGAGAATTTTATAATAATCATTTGCTAAAAGTTATAGATGCAGCAGATAAATTAGGAATCGGTCTTGTAAATACATTTATAGGAAGAATGACAGATAGAAACTTGGAAGATAATATCAATGAATTGAATTCTGTATGGGATCCTATCCTTGCACACGCAGAAAAAAGAAACATAGCCGTAGGTATAGAAAATTGTCCGATGCTTTTTACCTATGATGAATGGCCGGGTGGTCAAAATCTTGGTTCATCGCCACATAACTTTAGATTAATATTTGAAAAGCTCAAATATAAAAAAATAGGAATCAACTTTGATCCTTCTCACCATATTATTCAAGATATGGAATATGAAGAATTTTTCAAAAAATTTAAAGATAAAATCTACCACCTCCATATAAAAGATATGAAAATTGATAGAGAAAAATTAAATGAATATGGAAGGCTTGTCCCTCCAAATTTTTATACAATTCCTAAAATACCAGGACATGGAGATGTAGATTGGTCAAAATTTATAAGATCAGCTAGAGAAATAGGTTACAATGGACCTGTTGTAGTCGAAATAGAAGATAGAAGTTTTGAAAATAGCCTTGAAGATAGGCTTAATGCTTTAAAAATAAGCTATAGATATATGAGAAATTATATGTAAATTTTAAATACAATGAAAGTGTATGATATATTTGATACTAATGGGTATCTATAGACTGTAAAAAATATGTACAGAAACCTCCTAATTAAGAAGAATTAAAACTAATTAGGAGGATTTTTTATACTTGAGATTATACTTACGATTTTAGAATAGCTTAGTATAATTCGTACCATTGTCTTTAAATTTCTCTATTATATGAATGTTAAGTTTAAGTATTAAGAGAAATATTAATTCATCATTCTCGTAAAACCAAATAATTCGTATGTCCATATTTACAGAAGATTCCCATATGCCATCAGTACCTTGTATCTTCTTAGTTCTTAAAGATGGATGGGTGGGATCTTCTATGAAAAATTTAATTTTCTTCTTAGTTTGTTTCTTTTCTATTTCAGATAGGTTTTTATAGTGTTTTTTAAAGTCTTTTGAATAAGTAATTTTATAAGACATTACTTATCTAACTCCTCAAAAAGAGAGTCAATGGAATCAAAGATTGGTTGTTCACCATTTTTTATAGATTCTTTAATTTCATTTACTTGAGCTTTTAAATTTTTTATTATATGTTCTGGATAGATTGCAACTGGAGTTAGTATAATTTTCCCATTATCTTCCATAACTTCAAACTGATCACCTTGATTTAAATCCATTGAATTTACTATATCTTTTGGGATAGTGACTTGTGACTTAGCTTTTAGTTCAACTAACATGGTGAGACCTCCTAGGTTAGAAATTCTTACTTTCTAACTTGATTGTAATTGTTTCTAAGAAAAAGTCAAGCATCAATTAATTCGAAAAAAATTAAATTAAGATATAAGTTAGTTTGTGCAAAGCAAACTCGACAATAGATGCAAAGTATACTATACTTACAATAAAGATTTATTTTGAATAGAAGGTGGTTTATTGAAGACAAGGATAGCTGAATTAAGGAAAGAGAAGAAATTATCCCAAGCCGAGCTTGCTGACATAGTTGGAGTTACTAGGCAGACTATTACATCTATAGAAACTGGCAAGTACATAGCTTCTTTGCCCTTGGCTTATAAGATAGCAAAATATTTTGGATTAAAGATTGAAGATGTATTTGAACTTGAGGAGGAAGAATGAATTTAGAAAAATTTCGTGAAAAGTTGATAAGAAAAGAGAGAGTTTATAGAGCTTTTATAGGCTTTTCGATGGCGTTTTTGGGCTTTGTTAGATTTTTATTAAAAGACAACCTTGTGTTTAATGATTTATCATCAGGATTTTTAACAGGTCTTATCTTAGGGATGAATCTTATTTGTCTTTATCTTATTTTTAAAACCAATAAAGCCCTAAAAGACGAAAGATTATTGAAAGCGATGTATATAAGAGCATATGATGAGAGGGAAAATTTTATAAAAGTAAAATCAGCTTCTTATATAATAAGCATATTAGCTTTAGGAATTTTTATAGTCTCTATTATTGCTTCTTATATTAATATTATCGTATTTTATACGTTAGCAATTACAGGCGGTTTTCTCTTATTGGTAGGTTTGTCTCTTAAATTTTACTGGAAAAAAATAGTATAAAATTATAAGCATATTAGGTTAGCAATGTTTGAAGGTTTTTATGGGAAAATATAGGTTTGAGACAGAAAGATTATTTATTAGAGATATGGTTATTGATGATTGCGACGAAGTTTCAAAAATTTGGGGAAATGTAGATGTTGGTAAATATCTTTCTGATCCCTACTATAAAAATGGGGATGAGATAAGAAGTTGTTTTAAAAATGGCGAGCTTGATAATAGTGAAAGTTGGACTGATGATTTTTATTTTGTTCTACTTGATAAAATAAATAAACAAATAATCGGAACTACCTGTGCTTGGAAAATGGATGAAGAAGTTTGGGCAATAGGTTATACTTTCAAAAAAGAGTGTTGGGGTAAGGGACTTGCAACAGAACTTATTTGCTCTTTAGAGAAATTTGTTAAGGAAAAGGGTGGAAAATACATTTCTGCGGATGTTGCCAAAGAGAATATTGGTTCTATAAAAGCTTGTTACAATAATGGATTTAGTGACTATAGGCAAATAACTTTTAATAAATTAGGTACGGATATTATCTATGATGGGCTAGAGCTTAGAAAAAAGCTTGTAACTAGATAGATAATTCGGCATTTTTAATTAAATATTTTGAAATTATAATAAAGGCAGTATAGTAAAGTTATAAACAAATAAGGAGAGTTATATATAATGATTTTATAAGCAATATGGAAAGAGATACTGATTTTACCAGGGATTTTCCTTGGTGTGTTTTGGTATGCCATATTGTGGATGAGATTATTCTTTTAGGATAGGTCTGTTCACTTGGGACGGACTTTTTTGTGGTAAATATTATTCATATGTGGCATGTCGTCCTAGGAGGATATATGTTACAGATAAAAAACTTAGACATAACTTTGATTAAAGATGATAGGAAATTATTGGAAAATTTCAACCTAGCCTTAAATCCAGGCGATAAGGTAGGTCTTATTGGTGAAGAGGGTAATGGCAAGTCGATTCTTTTAAAGACTATAGTTGATAGGGGAGAAGTTGAAACTTATGCTCAAATAAGGGGAGAAATCCACAAAAAAGGCGAGATTATAGCCTATCTTCCCCAAAGCCTTGATGAAAAATTCTTGGCAATGACAGTTCACGACTACATGGACCAAGTCCTTGACCCAAGCCTTATAGATTATAATAAATTTTACAAGTATTTGGATGATTTTGGTCTGGATGAAGATTTGATTTTTGGAGACATAAAATTATCGGATTTGTCAGGCGGGGAAAGAGTTAAAATCCTTCTTTTGTTTGAACTTTTAAAAGATCCGACTTTATTTTTATTTGATGAACCGACCAATGACTTGGATTATGAATCGGTTAAAATTATTACCGATCTTATGAAAAAAATGGAAATCTCTTTGATTTTTGTTTCCCATGACCCAGCTCTCTTGAGGGAAGTGGCAAATAGGCTTGTTCACCTGGAGCAAGTTCACAGGCGCCAAGTCCCAAGACATACTGTATTTAACGGTGGCTATGAGTCATATATAAAAGAAAGGGAAAATCAGATAAGGATACAAAATGCAAGGGCAAGCAAAGAAAGAGAAGAATTTGATAAGAAGGAAGAAAGGTACAGAAGGGTCTACAATTCTGTAAAATACGCCATAAATACGACAAAAAATGATGCTGAGGGCAAAAATCTAAAGGATAAGATGGCTTCTGTAAAATCTTTGGAAAAAAGACTTCAAAAGGAAAAGGAAAAGCTCACTCCAAGACCTGATTTTGAGGATGCGATTGGAATATTTTTTGATGATAATATCGAGATTCCAAGAGCCAAAGTAGTTTTAGATTTTAAAATGAATGAGCTAAGGGTTGGAGGAAAAAATCTTTCTAAAAATATTGAGATACAAGTTAGAGGACCTCAAAAAATTTGTATAGTAGGTAAAAATGGTGCGGGTAAGACTAGTCTTTTAAAAAAGATTTATAAAAGCTTAAAAAATTCTGATTTGAAAATAGGATATATGCCCCAAGATTATTTTGAATATTTAGAAGATAAGGAAACTCCTATTTCCTACCTTGCAAAACAAGATAGCAAGGATGAAAAAATAAGAGTTTCAAATCTTCTTGGCAGCTTAAATTTTTCAAGGGAAGAAATGGAAAGAAGCCTTAAAAGCTTATCAGGCGGTCAAAAAGCCAAAGTGTTTTTTGCAAAAATGAATGTGGAAGGGGATCAAGCCCTAATCCTCGACGAACCAACAAGAAACCTATCTCCCCTTTCCCAACCAGAGATTATAGAAAGTCTCAAAGCCTATAAAGGAGCGATAATTGCTGTTTCCCACGATAGGGATTTTATAGATCAAGTTTTTGACCAGGTCTACAAGCTTGATTATAATGGTCTTAGAAAAATAAAATAAAAATTATAGGAAATCTAGGCAAAGTTATTGTTTGCAAATATTTATAATTTAGAAAAAAGATTATTAATAGTTCTAGATGCGAAAAAGACGGGAAATTCCCGTCTTTTATGCTTATTTTAGTTTTTTCCTGTATAAAGGGTTGAGGATCCTGGGTAGAGTTTGCCTAGTTCATCAAAGAGGAGACCGATGTCGCCGAAGCCTGTTTCTTCTAGGCGTTTTTGGGCTCTGGTGTTGGCTAGGTCGATGTCTTTGTTTGGAATCCTATCTACGACTTCCTTTTTAAATTCGTAGTGGTTGACCATAGCATCTTTGATTGCTTCGTAGTCTCTTTCTGAGGATCCGAATTTGATTAGGTCTTTGTAGTCTTCTGGATTTGCTGCACCTTCATTTTCATCTTTGTTTTCAGTCTGATCTCCTGTTAGGATCTCTTGGGCCATTTTTACGTAGTCATCGTAGTAGGCTAGTGGGTCCTTGTCATAGGCTTCGTGGAAGGCTTTTTCTACTTCTTTGTCTGTGAAGGCCCAAATTTGGTTGTAGTCTGCACCATTTTCTACCATGAGGTTTCTTTCCCATTTGAATTTATCGCCGATAGAATCATCGGTGCTTTTTTTCCAGTAGTATTTTGTTTCTATTGATTTTAGTGGGAATTTAAGTGATTTGTCTGGGTATTGACCTGCGAGTTCTTGGAAGAAGAAGTCTTTTACGTCCCAATATCCAGTTCTTTCGCTCATTTCTTCACATTTTTTGTAAAGGTCTATTAGTTCATCGTCATCTAGTTTTCTAGCAAGTGATGGGTCAAATTCTCCTATGTTTACCATGAGTTTTTTAAGGTTTTTGCCTGTAATTTCAAAATTACTTTCGTTTGCCTTCTCATCTTTAGGTGCTTCTTTTTCCTTTTCTTCTTGCTCTTTTTCTTTTTCTAAGTCAACCTTGCCGTCTAGGGCCTTGGCTATGGTTTCTTCAGAAACTTTGGATTCTGGTAGGTCGCTTCCTTTGCAACCTGTTATTACAAAGCCTAGGGCGAGGGCTAGGATTATTGTTTTTCTATTCATATTTCCATCCTTTTTAATTCCGTAATTATAAATTGATATATATAATGATACCATTTTAATGAATTTTATAAAGCTATCAAAAAGATGCAGGATTTTTTTCTTGGCAATATAAAATCTTTACAAATTTGTAACCGTTTTGTTGCAATTTCCTAGAAAATATTATATAATAGGGGTAGATTTTAGAATAGAGAACGAATGCCTGTAATTAAATTGTAATATAAGAGAGGGAAAAGACAATGAAAAAAATTAATAAAACTGTCCTGCTCGCCTCGACATTATTTATAACTTCCGCTATTAACCTAGCTGATAATGCCTATGCTAATGAAGATGTATTTGTCAAAGAGAGTGTGGATAAGATTAGCGAGGATAATGAAGGACTTGTTGATAAAACTCAAGAAATAGAAAGTAAGTCTTATAATAACTTAGATTTTAATGAAGTTAAACCTAGCGCTGATTCTACTTTTTCAAGTCTTGAAAAAACTGATAAGGATGCGACTAAGGCTCTTGATGAAGCTAAGGATAAGTCTAAGGATGGACAAGTTGATCCTAAGGCCATTCCAACAGTAGAAACTGGGACTCCTGCTGAGAAGAGAATTCCAGGTATTATTTATTATGACAATAGGGATCTTGATGAGGCTTTAAAAGAAGAAAAGTCTCTTTCTAGCGAGGTTAAAGACCTTCATAGCGAACAAAGCGAGATTGAAGAAGAAAATTACTACACAGGTTCTGCTGGTGGTTATTTTGTTAAAAAGAATAATAGGATTAACTATTATATAAACAACAAATTAGTTAGAAATGCTAATGTTAAGGTCAATGGTAGGATATATAGGGCTGATAAATTTGGTACTATTACAAATCCTAGGAATAAGTGGCTAAATATTGGCAAAGACATTTATTACAACAATAAAAATGGAAATATTCTTAAGGGTATTAACCAAATTGGTAAGTTTAAGTTCTGTTTTTCACAAGATGGTATTCTTGAGAGAAACAAAAAAGTTCTTACCAAAGATTCTTACTATGAAGTAGACAAGACTGGTAGGATGAAGACTGTTGCTAATAAGTGGGTCAATGTTAATAATGATATCTATAGGGTACTCGGTAATGGCAAGGTAGCCAAGGGTGTAACTAGGATTGGTAACAATGACTTCATGTTTGATAATGACGGCAAACTTCAAACCAACAAAAAAATGATTGTTTCAAACAAGTATTATGAAGTTAATGCCTCAGGTATAGTCACAAATCCAAAAAGCAAGTGGTTTGCTCTTGATGGCCAAACTTACTGGGTTAAGGAAGACGGCACTGTCGCTAAGGGTGCAGTTGAAGTTAACGGAAATACCTATGTATTTAACTATAATACTGGAGCAATGATTGCTGGTAGACCTTCCATAACTAATGGTCAATATTATATCACAGATGAAAAGGGTATATCTCAAATTATTAAGGATTCGTGGGTAACTTTTGAAGGTAAGACCTTCCACACCAATGAATCAGGCTATATCCAAAAGGGCCTTTGGGAAATTAATGGCAACCTATATTGTTTTGACAATGGTGGTTTAATTTTAAATTCTACCTATACTCAAAATGGAATCATATACAAGACAGATGAAAAGGGCATTGCAAGGATTGCAGGCTATACTGTAGTAGGCGATAAGGACATCGACTGCGTAATGCAATGGATGTTTGATGCTAAAAACAAACGCATGACTTACAATATGGGTCGTGGAAGAGTTACAGAAAAATCAGCAGACTGTTCATCAGCAGTGTTCAGATCCTTAATCTATGGTGGATTCCTAAAATCAGATGCCTATGTAGGCAATACCGAAACCTTATTTTCTATGGGAGATAAGGGAGAGGTAATGTACGAAATAGGCCCAGATGAGATAGATTATGGCGATATATTCGTAGCAGGTGTTCCAGGCAAGTCCTTAGGCGAGGGCGGCCACACAGGCTTTATATTAAATAAAAACGAAGATACAATTATCCATATGAACTATTCAGGAAATGGAGTTTCAATCACTCCAAGAGTAGGAAACATGGGAGATAAGTCAGGCAGACCTGTAAAATACTTTAGACTAGTAGGTGGTAAGTCTGATAGGAGATTCGTTGATAAAAAATAATAAAACAAGGTGATGTTGCAGAATAGTTAAAACTATTCTGCTCATCACTTTTTTCTTGGATATTTGTATCAAG